>JAFOER010000100.1 GCA_017380095.1 Bacteroidales bacterium | reverse complement strand
TTGCAGATGAGCCGACAGATTTCCGTCTGTCTGAGAAAATGCATCCGGGATGACGCACTCATGCATTTTCGAGTCAGGAAATCCGGCTCAGATGGAATAGATTGCTAGCCGAACCGAAGGCCATTTTGTGGGACTTTGATGTGGATTGGAGGTACCATTATACAGGTGTATAAAAAACGAAGGTATTATTTCAGAGGAGGAGAGGGAGTTGCTGCAATCACCTTCTTTACAGGAGGTATACTCCGGCATCTGAGCAGGCAGCGCGTGTAGCATCATCCCATACACCGCTCTGAACTTCCCCTATGTGGCATTTGCCCATAAGGAGCATACACAGACGGCTCTGGCCTATACCGCCACCTATTGTCTGAGGAAGTTTTCCCTCCAGCAAAAGGGAGTGGAACATCAGTTTGCTGCGCTCGGTATTCCCGCTCATCTCAAGCTGCCTTGCAAGGGATTCGGGGTTTACCCTTATACCCATGGAAGAGATCTCAAATGCTGAGTCCAGAACAGGATTGTATATGAGGATGTCTCCGTTCAATCCGGCAAGGCCGTCGGGAGTAAGGGTACTCCAGTCATCATAGTCCGAAGAACGGGTATCGTGGATGGTTCCGTCCGAGAGTTTGCCGCCTATTCCCCTGAGGAATACCGCCCCATATTTCTTGCACGCCGCATACTCCCTCTCTTTTGGAGAGAGGCCGGGATACTCCCTCAACAGCTCCTCCGAATGCATGAAATGTATCTTCTTTGGAAGGAACGGCACAAATACAGGGTATTGCTCACTCAAAAGGTACTCGGTGTGCTTGAGGGCAGTATATATGCACTCTACGGTATGCTCAAGATACTCTACCGTACGTTCGCTCTCCAGCATCACCTTCTCCCAGTCCCACTGATCTACATAGATGGAATGGATATTGTCAAGTTCCTCGCACGGACGCAAGGCGTTCATATCTGTATAAATTCCCTTGCCGGCCTCAATATGGTGACGCCAGAGGGTATACCTCTTCCATTTTGCAAGCGACTGTACTATCTCAACCTTCTTCCCCTCTCCCAAATCGTTTACAGCAAATGAAACGGGTGCCTCCACTCCCGACAAATTGTCGTTCAATCCCTTGTTCGCCTCAACGACAAGTGGTGCAGTAACCCTCCTGAGCCTCAACTGGGCCGAGAGCTGCTGCTGGAATGTATCCTTTATGAACTTGATCGCACGTTCGGTCTGCCAAACATCCAGTTTGGAAACATACCCCTGCGGAATAAACAATTTTCCCATATCTGTTCCTTTTCCTATGTTACAACACCTCTACACCCTGTTCCGCAAGCATCTTCAAGCCTATATCCTTAAGCTTGAATTTCTGTATCTTGCCACTGCCTGTAAGAGGGAACTCCTCTACAAAAAGAATATATTTTGGAATCTTGTATCGGGCAATCCTCCCTTTACAGAACTCCTTAATGTCGCTCTCGTGGATATCGGCTCCTTCATGTGCTATAATGAAGGCTCCTACCTCCTCCCCGTATTTCTTTGAAGGGATACCGGCAACCTGCACATCCTTTATTCCAGGAAAATTGTAAAGGAACTCCTCTATCTCCCTAGGATAGATGTTCTCTCCTCCACGGATAATCATATCCTTTATACGGCCGGTAATGCGGAAGTTTCCGTTTTCATCCTTCACGCCCAAGTCTCCCGAATGGAGCCATCCGTTTGCATCAATGGTCTCGGCTGTAGCCTGGGGGTTCTTGTAATACCCCTTCATTGTATTGTAGCCGCGGTTACACAACTCACCCTGCACCCCTACCGGACACTCCTCCCCTGTCTCGGGATCCAGAACTGCAACCTCCGTATGTTCAAACTCATAGCCTACGGTTGTACACCTCTCCTCAAAACTCTGGTCCATACGGGTATGTGTCATGCCTGGAGCCGCCTCGGTAAGTCCGTAAACGCTGGTAACCTTCATGAACATCTTCTCCTCTACCCTGCGCATAAGTTCAACAGGACACAATGCACCGGCCATAATGCCCACTCTCAATGATGAAAGGTCGAACATGTCAAACATAGGATGGTTGAGTTCTGCAATGAACATAGTAGGTACTCCATAGAGCGAAGTACACCTCTCCTTATGTACAGATGCAAGGACAACAAGAGGATCAAACCTCTCCACCATAACCTCAGTACATCCGTGGGTAAGGATGTTCATTGTAGCCAGCACAATTCCAAAGCAGTGGAAAAGCGGCACACATACACACAACTTGTCCTCCGAAGTGAATTTCATATGCTCACCTGTAAGGAATCCGTTGTTGGTAATGTTGTAGTGTGTAAGCATCACCCCTTTAGGGAAACCTGTTGTTCCCGACGTATACTGCATGTTTACAACATCATGGCAACTCACACTCCTCTTTATCTGCTCATACTCCTCATCCCTGAAACTGTTCTTGCCCAGAAGCAGAAGCTCGGGAACATTGTACATTCCCCTGTATTTCTCCTGCCCTATGAAAACCACATTCTTAAGGAGCGGAAACTTCTCACTCTTCAATTGTCCCCTCTGGCAGGTACGGAGCTCCGGAAGCATATTGTACACCATTGTAACAAAATCGCTCTCACGCTCCCTGTCAATGATACAAAGGGTGTGCATATCCGAGTTCTGGCATACATACTCCAGCTCGCTCTGCTTGTAGTTTGTATTTACGGTAATTGCAACGGCACCCAACTTTGCACACGCATACAGCACTGTAAGCCAGTCAGGGACATTGGTAGCCCAGATACCCACATGGGTACCCTTGCACACACCAAGTTCCATAAGGCCCCTGGCCATATTGTCAACCCTGTCATTCAACTGGGAATATGTAAACCTGAGGTTCCTGTCGGAATAGACAAGCGCCTCCTTCTGTGGAGTCTCTGTGGCCCACTTCTCAAGCCACTCTCCAATGGTCCTCTCAAACAAAGGCATTGTACTCATAACAGAAACTATACAGGGATATAAACTACTGCCAACAATTTTGCACCGGCCTCTGTACGGGGCAACACAAGATGGGGCACAATGGAATCATAATATATTGTATCACCCTCAGAGAGATGATAAACCTCTTTTCCGTACCTCACTAAAATCTCCCCTTCCAGCACATACATGAACTCCTCTCCCTCATGTGAAGAGAGCTGTTTTTCTCCCGACATGTGCAGATTTACAATATATGTCTCCATATGCCTGTCCTGCTTCTGACTCGAAAGGCTGTAATAACTCATCTGACTGCTGCTGTTCTGTTTTCCCCTCAATACAGGATTTTCTTTCCAATCTGCAGCCCTTGATATTACCGGACCGTCATTTGAGAAATCATCCAGAATGGTACCCACACGCACACCCAGGACACGTACAATCTTAATCAGTTCACCAATGGTAGGAACCTGTCCTTCATTCTCAATTGCATTCAAGTACTGTGCATTCAAACCGCTCTGTTGCGCCATATCCTCAATAGAGATGTTCTTCATCTCCCTCAAACCCCTTATCTTGGAGCCTATGGCTGTGTTCATCTTTTCCATTCTCTTAAAAATTAATATTACATAGTGCATAGCCCCTTACCAAAAGGGGGTATAAAGAACAAATTTAATAAATAATCACAAACGTTGTTACAATTTTTTCATTCCTAAACCATTACCTTTTAATATATTGTTTACATCTTTAAGAAATTTTATTTAAATTTGAAACATGTTTTCCCTATTGGGTTAAAAAATAAAGCGATTTACCGTGAAAACCATTATAAAATCAATATACGACAATTACCGCAATTTTACCGGAGCCGGTAAAGTGGCCGATTATATTGCTCCCCTTGCAAATGTTTCTGCCGACAAATACGCCATTTCCGTATGTACAATAGAGGGTGAGAAATACAATATTGGTGATTATAAAGAAAAATTCTCCATACAAAGCATCTCCAAAGTACTTACGCTTGCAATGCTGGCACCACTTACCGGTGAAGAGCTATGGGAGTGTGTAGGCAAAGAGCCGTCGGGAAGCCCGTTCAACTCCCTTGTACAGCTGGAGTATGAGAAAGGAATTCCACGCAATCCGTTCATCAATGCAGGAGCTCTGGTAATTACAGACAAGCTGCTGCAAAAGGTTCCCGACCTCAACAACAGGCTTCTTGAATTTGCACGGTCATTGGCAGGGTCAAATGATATAGATTTCAACAAGGAGATTGCCGACAACGAATACCGCACTGGAGAAAGGAACAAAGCACTTGCTCACCTGATGAAAAGCTTCGGAAATTTCAATGGGAAGGTAAGTCATGTTTTCCGCACATACTGCAACCACTGCAGCATGGAGATGAATACGGAGCAATTGGCCCAGGCATTCCTTTTCCTGGCCAACAAAGGGATAAATCCGCTCAACGGAGAACAGATTGTAGGATACAGGGATTCAAAAAGGATCAATGCCCTTATGCTTACTTGCGGTCTGTATGACGAGAGCGGTGATTTTGCATACCGTGTTGGAATGCCGGGCAAAAGTGGCGTAGGAGGAGGCATTGTGGCTGTTATTCCAGGTAAGCTCTCAATTGCCGTCTGGAGTCCGGAATTAAACAAATATGGCAACTCCTGCAGGGGAATTGCCACACTTGCCGACTTTACCACAGAGCTTGGTATAAGCATTTTCTAATGTAAACATCCATATGATTATCCGCAGTGGAAATATCTTCTTACAAGTTCAAGCATCTGCTCCTGGTTGCCGTCTATGTCTGCGCGCAAAGTTGAGTCGTTATATGAACGCAATTTTGAGATGATACCGTCAATCATTGCAGGTGAGAATACATTGTGCTTCTCAAAGATGGCACGCTGTTTCTGCAGGCAATCTGCAGATGCGCTGCAACTGTCGGGAAGCTGTGCAAGGTTCTTCACCTTGTCCTCATGCTCTTTCTGGTGGATATTCACATTTACGTATGTCTTCTCTGCCAACTCAAGTGCATTCTCCATCTCAAATCCGTAACGGCATGCAACTGCAAGTCCTGCAATAAGCTGGTACAAGTCTGCAGATCCGTCAGGTGAACGCATCTCAACTGTCTGTTTCTGGGTTGTATCATAGTTTGATGCAGGCTCAAGAGGGTTTGCAATCCTGCACATATCAGAATTTGCAGACCATCCGAGAGGTACGCGTACAAGTACCGAACGGTTCCTGTCACCCCAACATACATTTGTAGGTGCCTCCTGATGAGGAACAAGACGGAAATATGACATTGGGTTTGTATTTCCGAAAGATGTAATTGAAGGGGCAAGTTCCATCATGCCGGCAATAGCCTTGCGCGCAGTCTCTGATAGGACACCGTTTGAAAGCATCTGGTTCTGACCATCCTTAACTATCTTCATATGGATATGCAAGCCTGAGCCGGCCTTGCCTGTTGTAATCTTAGGTGCAAATGTAACATCCAGACCATACTCGTGTGCAAGATTGCGGATAATCCATTTTGCAACCATAAGCTGGTCTGCTGCATCCTCTGCATTTACAGGAAGGAACTCTATCTCGTTCTGCTCATATACATTGCCGTCCAAAGTGAAGTTTCCAACCTCCGAGTGGCCGTATTTGATCTGTCCGCCAGCCTGTGCTATGTAAGCCATGCACTGGGTACGGAACTCCATGAATTTTGAATATGGGGCAGACTCGTGGTAACCTTTCTGGTCTGTTGCAGGGAAGAGTCCGTTGTCGGGAGCAATCACATAATACTCCAGCTCTCCCATTGCGTGGAACTCCATTCCGGTAACCTCCTTGAATGCCCTGCATGCCTTGCGCAAGGTATACTCAGGTGAGCTCTCAAGAGGCTGTCCGTCCTTGTTGAAGTATGAACACAACATTGTAAGGGTAGGAATCTCTGCAAACGGATCTATGAATGCTGTGCTGAAACGTGGCACTACATACAAATCGCTGCTTCCTGCCTCAATGAAAGGGAACAGGCTCGATCCGTCAACCCTCTCACCGCAAGTGAGGATAGTCTCAAGGTAATCAAGGTTGTTGATTACAAAGTTGAGGGTCTTCAACCTGCCGTCAGCAGCAGGATACATGAAGTTGATTATGCGGATACCATTCTCGCACACATAATTGATTATGTCTGCCTTGGTAAACTCCTTTGCTGGTTTGCCAATGGCTGCCACAAGTACATTGGGGTTAAGCTTCAATTGTTTTTCCATAACTCAAAATATTAGAAAATGGTCTGTATCTCCTCAAGGATATCCCACATCTCATCATCTATATCCATGCTGTAGCTACGTGAGTTACATACGATAACGCCGTTTACATTATCATTTGCACGTGCCCAGATTGTTGCAACACCAGCCAAAGTACCGCCGTGGAATGCGGTCCAGGTTGGGTAGTCTGTATAGTTGCATCTCCATCCCAAAGCATATTTCTTATATGCCTGACCTGATGTTGATACCATGTTTGCCTTTGCTCCGCACATAATGTCAATGGTCTCAGGTTTAAGGATATCCTCTACCTTTGTACCTTTATCTATACGTGCCATAAGCTGCATAAGAGCAGGAGTTGATGCAATTACACCACCTGCTGCCACACCTGCCTCAACATCATTTCCGTAAGGGTTCTTTCCACCCTGTCCGTAATAAAGGCACTCGTTGTCCCTTGTCTGGGTCTCATCATTCTTGCCGGCATAAATGTCCTCAATTCCTGCAGGTGAGTATACCTCTTTCTTAAGGTAATCCATAAATGCCATACCGGTCACCTCCTCAACAACAAGGCCAATGATTCCAAAGTTTGCATTGTTATAATCAAAAACACCAATTCTATTGCCTGGTTCAGGGTTTCTGTCAAGAAGTTTCTGAACTCTCTCCTCTGTAGTAAGGCCACTGTATCCTGAAACTGAAGGGAAAATACAATCCTCTACAATACCGCTGCTGTGTGAAAGAAGATCTCTCAAGGTTATGCTTTTCCATGCTTTGCCCATATTGTCACCAAACATCTCCTCCAAAAGTCCGCCCTTGCCGAATACTGTGTCATCAAGTGTAAGCTTGCCTTTCTCCATAAGGGTCATGATTGCAATGGCAGCATGCTGTTTTGACATACTTGCCAATCTGAAAAGAGTGTTCTCATTAACCCTCTTTTTCTGAGCCCTGTTTGCAAAACCATATGATCCCACATATACTGTCTCCTCGTCTCTGCTTACTGCAACAGAAATACCAGGGATATCATGTTTGATCATGAAAGGATATATCTTGTTATCAACACTGCTTTTTCCGTTTCTTGCAAGAATCTGGTAAGTGGCAGTTGTGCCTGACTCTGCAGTAACCTTAAGAGTTACAATTTTAGTAAAGTCCAAAGAAGTAACACCGCTCTCAACAGGTTTTCCGTCTGCAGTTACAGAAGCTTTTTCGTGGATTGAAAAAGTAGGGATAAGACTGCTCATTGATACCCCTTCAGGTACTGTAATGTAAATGGTCTTTGCACCCTCGTAGCTGGTACATGTTGAATTCAATCCTGTGTTTACTGAACTCTGGAAACTGAATCTCTTCAGGGAAGCATCTGCCGATACCTCTACCTCAGGCTCTGTAGAATCTTTTGAACAGCCTGCCAACAACAAACCTGCAGCTGCAAGAAGCAGGATTGAGAAATGTTTAAGTGAAAATTTCATATGTGATTAAATTAAATTATTGCAACAAAAAAAAAGAGCAACTTCATCAGTTGCTCTTTTTGGCGGTGCGGACGGGGCTCGAACCCGCGACCCCCGGCGTGACAGGCCGGTATTCTAACCAAACTGAACTACCGCACCAATCCTGTATTTTTCCTTCCAAAGGCTGCAATGTTGAGGATTACAACTTGCATTTGAAATTTTGCGGTGCGGACGGGGCTCGAACCCGCGACCCCCGGCGTGACAGGCCGGTATTCTAACCAAACTGAACTACCGCACCAGTAGTTGTTTTCCCTTTTGGGATTGCAAATATAGGCAACTTTTTTTATTCTCCAAAATTATTTTAACATAAAGAAAGAAAAATGCACATTTCCGTACTTTCTTTCCTTAACAAAAAGGGGATGTTCCTCAAAATTATACGTACCGGGATGCTCCAGTATAAGATAACCCTCCTCATTCAAGAGCCCTTTTTCAAAAATTTTGTCGGGAATGGTATCCAGTCCCTCAATGCTGTAAGGAGGATCTGCAAAAATGATGTCGAATTTCTTTGTACAGATGTTAATGAAATCAAAGGCGTTGTGCCTTACCACCTGCATTCCCTTAACCTTGTACGCTGCAACCACCTGCTTTATGAACTTTGCGTGGACAGGATTCATCTCCACACTTACAATATCCCTGCATCCGCGTGATGCAAACTCCAGGCTTATGCTGCCGGTACCCGAAAACAGGTCCAGTACAGAGAGTTCTTCAATGTCATACTCGTTTATGAGTATGTTGAAAAGTCCTTCCTTTGCAAAGTCAGTTGTAGGACGTGCACCGTAATTTGCCGGTGGCAATATGTTCTTACCCTTTAGGGTTCCTCCTATAATTCTCATTTTTTTAACAGTATATCCAAATCATTCACCTGAAATCCCTTAAAGAAACGGGAAAATATCCCTTCCTGCTCCTTTGTTATATTGCAGCACACCCTTACAGTACATTGGCGGGGATTCATCTGCAACCCTTTTATTGCAAGGAACAGAAAATACAGGGCACTCTCAAAGCTGTCCGCCTTGAACGAATTGGCAAGTTTCAATTCCTCACCTATATATATAATGGTATGGGAAAGCCTTTTTTCTGCACTGTAATGGAATACAACCTTATTGTATTCCTTCACCGACGAAGCCTCCTCCATCATCCTTACAGCAAAAGGGAGTACCCCTTCCATCTGTGCATCCGAAGGATATACTACCATTGCCCCCTCCTTCTCCAATGCAACAGCCTGCACCTGCACATCTCCGTTCAGCGGAAACTGTCCGGCCAATGCTTCACGTGCAATCTCAGGAGTATAGACTTCTGCAGGAACGAGTGTGAATATTTCAGATAAAATATATTTGCTCATATCAGTCCAATCGAAAAAACCAGCCTTTCGGGCTGGTTTTTCATATTTCGCATGGTAAAGATTACTCCCAGTTACCGGCATTGTTGTTAGGAGCGTCAACGCTACCTACTTTCAAGCCTGGGTATCTGCCAATGTTCTCTGCCTCACATTTCAAGTTAACGATAAGCTGGTGGTTCAAACCTGTAAGGTAGTCGAAGTAAGGCATGCAAGCCTCAAACAATGGAACATCTACACCTGATACCTGTTTTACAACAGCATCCATAATGATAGGTTTGCCTGAGAATGGAATAGTTCTAAGATCCTCTACATTGAATCCCTCTCTTTTTAGCAATGTGTCTTTTACAGGGATGTTTACATTGATTGAAAGTACAAGGTTCATACCCTGCTCGTAAAGAGCCAACATCTGCTCAGGAGTGATTTTCCTGTTCTTTTTCTTCAAAGCCTCTGTGTTTGCTACAGCTGCTGAGTCATCCATTGAACCGATCTGTTTAACGATAGTAACCTGACCGTTGTTGTAGAAATCGATAAGAGAGTCGATGCTTTTTGTGAAGTGGCCAGTTTTGCCTTTGTAAGCATCCTGCAAATCACGGATGTCTTTAAGACGCTGGATAGCAATAGTCTCTCTTGCTTTCTGATCTTTCTGGAACTGTACAGGCTCCTGAACGCTTTGCCAAATTAGGTATACCAAACCTACGATAGCCAATGGCAGAATAAGAAATGTAAAAATCTTTTTCATTGTATTATGTATGTATTTGTTTAATCTTTTATCGCACAAAAGTAAAAAATATATTTTTCCCTTGCAATATAATTTTAACTTTGCACCCATTAAATTGTAGAATAAGGTGAAGAAAATTGAAAATATTCAGTCTTTGGCGGAGAAAATCTGCAAAGCGGAAGATATAATTCTTGTGGGACATATCAATCCCGACGGTGATTCCGTAGGGTCGCTTATGGGAATGAAAGGATATCTTGAAGCATTGGGGAAAAGGGCAACTGCAGTTGTTCCAAATGCATACCCCGATTTTCTCTCGTTCCTGGATCCCGACCAGCAGGTTCTCTTCCACAGCACAACACCTGAAGAAGTATGTTCGGCCGTAAACGGAGCACATCTTATAATATGTATGGACTTCAATTCGCTCAAGAGGATTGACAGCCTTGGGGACGTGATAGCCGGGGCACCATGCGAAAAGGTGCTGATAGACCATCATCCCGGCCCTGATCCAATCTTCAGCCTTGTATATTCCTACCCGGAGCTCTCTTCCACTTGCGAACTCGTTTTCTGGATCATTGAAGAGCTGTCGGGAATATTAGGAAAAGAAATGCCCCTTGCTTCCGCAATTGCACTGTACACGGGAATGATGACAGATACCAACAATTTTGCAAATTCCGTATTGCCCTCAACATTCATGATGGCAGGAAAGCTTATGGAGGCCGGTGTTGACAAGGAGTGGGTGCAGAAAATGGTATTTGGTGGCTACAGCCAGGAGAGGATGCGCCTGATGGGGTATATGCTCTCGCAGAATATGAAGATTATTCCCCAGTACGATGCGGCAGTAATGGTTCTCACCAAAGAGATAAAGGAGAAATTCAACTTCGCCGACGGGGATTCTGAAGGGTTCGTAAATCTTGCACTCAACATAAAGAGTGTAAAGGTGTCGGCATTCTTTACCGAGGGGGATGAATTCATAAGGGTATCGCTCAGGTCAAAGGACGATTTCTCCGTAAACAGGTTGAGCCGCGGATATTTCAATGGAGGCGGACACGAGAGGGCTGCCGGAGGAAGGCTCTTCATGCCGGTTGGGGAGGTTGAAGAGTATTTTGTAAAATCTCTTGGAGAATTTATAGAAAAAGAGAAACAGGCACACCTTTTGTAATATTGGATGCACTATGATTAAAAGAATTTTTGCTGTACTGGCAATAATGGCCATTGCCTTCTCCTGCACTAAGGAAGACAGGAACAACACTATTGTAAACCAGGAGGAGAGCATAGACAGATATATCTCGTCACTTGACGGGGTAAGGGTTGTCCGCAACGGAGGATCCAACAGGATTGTACACACTGAGGGGACAGGTACAGATTCCCTTGCAGTTGGCGATTCAGTAAAGTTCTACTACGCAGGATATGTTTTCTCCAACGGCAAAGGGACCCTGTTTGCAACAAACAACCCCGAGATTGCCAAGGAGAAAGATTTTCCCCTTGCCGGCGGGATTGAGGAGAGAATTCTTGATGAAGGGAGCCTTATAAGCGGGCTGGCAAACGGTCTTGCAGGTGCAAAAGCCGGTGAAAGGTGCGACATTATCTTCTCTGCCAAATACGGGTTCGGCAATACCGTTGTATATAACGTTCCAAAACTCACTCCCCTATTTTTTGAAGTATGGATAGAGGGCATTGTTAAAAATTAGTGTATATTTGCAGCCTTATGATGAAATTTTTGAATAAAATAGTTTGTTTGGCCGTTGTGGCCGTTTCTTTGTTCTCTTGCGCTGAAGAGAAAGAGGAAAGCGAAAGAAGCATCCATGAAAGGATTCTTGGCGCATATGTAAAAGAGGAGTATCCCAATGCGCAGGTACTTCCAAGCGGACTTGTTGTAATTGAAACTCAGGAAGGTACCGGCAAGACCCTCAACAACAGGGAGGCAGGATATTTTGAGTATACAACCAGAAGCCTGAGCAATGAGGTTGTGGAGACCACTGACGAACAGCTTGCAAGGGAGATTGGAACATTCGCCCATACCAACTACTACGGTCCAAAGATGTTTGAGACCGGATACAAGTCTACATACAAAGGTCTGGAAGAGATTATGGTAGGAATGAAGATTGGAGGAAAAGCCAAATTCATACTTCCGCCATGGCTCTCTGTGACAGGAAACAACGGGAACAGATGGGAAGAGTCAAACAGCCTTATCTATGAGATTGAATTGAAGGAGGTCATTTCTGTAATTGACACCTGGGAAGCTGATACCATGAGAAGATACGCAGCAACCCATTACCCTGGGCTTGATACCCTGAGCTCACACTTCTACCTGAAAAAGCTCAACAATATCCAGCACAAGGACACGCTGGAGTCTGCCACATTGAATGTACGCTACATCGGCAGGCTGTTGGACGGATGGGTATTTGACACCAACATTGCAGATACTGCAAAGAAATACGGAATATATGATCCGGACAATGACTACAATGCCCTTGAGTTCAAATGGAATGACGACATTGAGACAATGGAGAAGGACAACTCTATGGTAAGGGGATTCTGCATGGCACTCAAGGAGATGAACTACGGTGATATTGCCTTTACAATGTTCGGTTCAAAATACGGATATGACTACAGGGGCAAATCCCCTATCGGACCTTACCAGCCGCTGATCTTCTGGCTGGAGGTTGAACCTAAACAGTAAACCTGAACAGATATAGTAAAATAAAAGGGCCCCGTTGAAGGGCCCTTTATTATTGTATGTTGTAAAACTATTTTGCAACAAAGTGGAAGTGTGAACCGAAGCGCTCGAATGCAGCCTTGTCCAACTCCTCACGTGCATCAGGATGTGCAATGCTGATCATAAGTTTTGCCCTTTCCTGAAGTGATTTGCCGTATAGGTTAACAGCACCGTACTCAGTTACAAACCAGTGGATGTGGTTTCTTGTGGTAACTACACCTGCTCCTGGAGTAAGGATTGGGGCAATCTTGCTCACACCCTTGTTGGTTACTGCAGGCATTGCAATGATAGCCTTACCGCCCTCAGACATTGAAGCTCCGTAGATGAAGTCGATCTGTCCGCCTACACCTGAGTAGAATTTGGTACCAAGAGAGTCTGCACAAACCTGACCTGTAAGGTCTACCTGAAGTGCAGAGTTGATTGCAGTCACTTTAGAGTTCTTTGCAATTACAAACGGGTTGTTGGTGTATCCTACATCCATCATTGCAACCATAGGGTTGTCATCGATGAAATCGTAGCAGGTCTGTGAACCCATAAGGAATGTAGAAACCATCTTGCCTTTGTCAATAGCTTTGTTTGCACCGTTGATTACACCTTTCTCTACCAAAGGAAGTACGCCGTCTGCGAACATCTCTGTGTGGATACCAAGGTTCTTGTGGTTGCCAAGCTGTGCAAGAACAGCGTTAGGAATTGCTCCAATACCCATCTGAAGGGTTGCACCATCCTCAATAAGGTTTGCACAATGGATACCGATAGCTGTCTCAATCTCAGATGGAGCCGAGAAATGTGCAGGCTCAAGGATAGAATCGTGCTCTACAAAGTGGTCGATCATGCTTAGCGGAATCATTGCATCACCGAACGAACGTGGAACGTTCTTGTTCACTACTGCAATTACCACTCTTGCGCACTCGATTGCTGCAAGGGTTGCATCTACTGATGTACCAAGGGATACATATCCGTGTTTGTCGGGAGTAGAAACCTGGATCATTGCAACATCACAAGGAAGTGCTCCACTGCGGTAAAGTTTCTGTGTCTCGCTCAAGAAAATTGGAATATAATCCGAGTAACCTGCCTGAACGCTCTTTCTTACGTTGCCACCTACAAAGAATGCCTGGTGGAAGAAGATTCCCTCATATTTTGCATCTGTATAAGGAGCCTCGCCCTCAGTGTGAAGGTGGTGGATTCTTACATCCTTAAGCTCACCGTTGTCTCCTCTGCGGCAAAGTGCGTCAATAAGCACTTTCGGAGCACTTGCAACGCTGCTGAAATGGATATGGTCACCTGACTGGACATACTTTACAGCCTCGTCTGCGCTGATAAATTTAATGTTTGCGTGCATTTCAAGTAAATTATATTGTGTTAATATTTTCTTTTATCATACAAAGATATAAATTTTTATCTTTGTAGCACCAGGGTTTACCCTAATGATTTGAATATTAAATGACATTGATATGAAAAAGGACAGGACAAGAGAACTTGAGGCATTTGCCCGCGTACTTGATGTAATGGACGAACTGAGGGAAAAATGCCCTTGGGATGCCAAACAGACAATTGAAAGTATCCGCCCGCTTACCATAGAGGAGACATATGAATTGAGCGACGCCATATTGGACAACGACATGCCTAACGTATGTAAAGAGTTGGGAGACATTATGATGCATATCGTATTCTACTCAATCATTGCCAACGAAGGGGGCAAGTTTGACATTGTGGAGGTTATGGACAAAATGTGCGACAAGCTCATCTACCGCCATCCTCACGTATTCTCTACCGAGAAGGTTAAGGATGCCGAGCAGGTTCTCCAGAACTGGGAGCAGCTGAAGACAAAGGAGAAGGACGGCAACAAGAGGATCTTGAGCGGTGTTCCCGAGAGCCTCCCTGCTGTGATAAAGGCATACAGGATGCAGGACAAGGCACGTGCGGTGGGTTTTGACTGGAACAACAAGGAGGATGTATGGGACAAGGTGAAGGAGGAAGTTGCAGAACTTGAGGTGGAATTGGGAAAATTGTCGGGACAAAAAGATACTCTTGGCGAGGAAAAATACAGGGATTTGGCAGAGAAGGAACTGGGAGACCTCATGTTCTCCGTAATAAATGCTGCAAGGCTGTATGACCTTAATCCCGACAGTGCACTGGAGGCAACCTGCAAGAAATTCCGCAGGAGGTTCACATACCTTGAGGAGCACACCATAAGGGAGGGAAGGAACCTCAGGGAGATGACCCTGGAGGAGATGGACGCAATCTGGAACGAAGCAAAAAGGCTGGAGAGGGAATAATGGAAGAGTGGAAGGAAAGGACATCCATCCTGCTTGGAGAAGAGACCCTGGCAAAACTTGCAGCCAGCAAGGTAATGGTTGTGGGATTGGGAGGCGTAGGAGCCTATGCCGCCGAGATGCTTTGCAGGGCAGGTGTGGGAAATATGGTGATACTTGATTCGGATACGGTGAGCGTAACAAACAAGAACCGCCAGCTCATTGCACTGGAGAGCACTTTGGGAAAGCTCAAGACAGAGGTGGTGGCCCAGAGGCTGCGCGACATAAACCCTGCCGTAAACCTCACTGTAATTACAGAATACGTGGAAGAGAGCAACCTTGGGGAGATTTTTGCCGCAGCTGGTGAACTTGATTATGTAGTGGATGCCATTGATACCCTGGCACCAAAAATTGCCCTCATAAAATATTGCGTGGAGCACAAGATACCCCACGTTACGGCAATGGGTGCCGGAGCAAAACTGGACGCAACCCAGATAAGGATTGCAGACCTGAGCAAATCATACAACTGCCCCCTCGCATATATACTACGCAAGAAACTGAGGAAAGAGGGAATCTCCAAAGGGTTCAAGGTTGTATTCTCGGAAGAGCTTCCCGACAGGGATGCCATTGTACCTATGGAGGAGAGGAACAAGAAGAGCCAGGTGGGGACAATTTCCTACCTTCCGGCAGTTTTCGGCTGTGTATGCGCACAGGCTGCCATTGAACATCTGATAAAAGAATAAACCGTTATGGAGATAACCGTTAAGGAAGTTGTTTCTAAAAAGGAGCTGAAAATATTCTACCAGTTCCAGAACAGGCTGTACAAGAGGTGCAGCCAATATGTACCCTCTTTGGATACCGACCAGAAAAACACCCTTACAAAGGATCCGGCCCTGGATTACTGCACACGCAAGATGTGGCTCGCATATAAGGGAGACAGGGCTGTAGGGCGCATCCAGGCCATAATCAACCCAAGATACAATGAATTCTACAACCTCAGGAGGGTAAGGTTCGGATGGTTTGATTTTGAACAGGATATTGAGATTGCAAAAGCACTGCTCGATACAGCCATGGAGTGGGGACGCTCTCAGGGGATGACCCAGGTTCACGGTCCGCTGTTCTACAACACCCTTGGCAAGCAGGGAATGCTGGTGGAGGGCTTTGAAAACACCCCTCCATACAACTGCCTTTACAACTATCCGTATTATGCGGAATATATGGAGAAACTCGGCTTTGAAAAGGAAGTGGACTGGGTACAGCTCAAACTCAACGCATCGCAGGGTACTCCCGACAAACTGCAGCGGCTGAGCGACATACTCATACGCAAATACAACCTTAGAGTATTGAACCTGAAGGAGATAAAAGGGGAATTCAAGAATGAGCTCATTCAGAAGTTCTTCAAGATCTACAACGAGTGCTTTAAAGCAGTTCCAAACTTCATTCCACTAACCCCCAAGGAGGTAGAGAAGACAGGCAATGCCTATTTTTCACTGCTCAAGCCGGAACTCACATGCATTGTGGTAGATGACAACAACGATGTTGCCGCATTCGGGCTATGCTTCCCCTCTTTGTCCGAAGCGCTCAAAAAGGCAAAAGGGAGCCTGTTCCCGTTCGGATGGTACCATATCCTCAAGGCGTACCGCAAATATGATACGATAGATCTCATGCTTGTAGGCTCAAGCCCTGCCTGGGCCCAGAAAGGGCTTTCTGCCATTTACCACAACAATCTGGCAACCAACTTTAAGGAGCGCAATATCAGATATGCCATAACCAACCCTCAGATTGACACAAACATTGCAGCAACAAAAGTTTGGGAAAGTTATGACGCTGAGCCGTTCATGCGCCGCAGATGCTGGATAAGGGCATTGTAATAATCAAATAAATTGAGTACTTTTGCGCGTTCTAAAAATAAAGGAAATAAAACAATATGAGCGAAAACAGTTTATTGGCAAAAATTGAAGGGTTGTACGACAAGTTCAACACACTTCAGGAGCAGTTGTCTGATCCTGATGTAATGAGTGACATGAAGAAATTCGTACAGCTCAACAAAGAGTATAAGGAGCTTGACCCTATTGTAAAGGCAGGTGCCAAGTTCAAGAAAATGGTGGAGGACTACGAGGCTGCCAAAGAGATTCTTCAGAACGAGAAGGATGAGGAGTTGAGAGAGATGGCAAAAGAAGAAGCTGCAATGCTTGAGGAGGTACTTCCACAGATGGAGGAGGAGATCAAACTGTTGCTCATACCTGCAGACCCTCAGGATGCAAAGAATGCAATCATTGAGATCCGTGGCGGTGCCGGTGGTGACGAGGCTTCAATCTTTGCCGGTGACCTTTTCAGAATGTACTCAAAATATATTGAGCGCAGAGGCTGGAAGATGGAGGTTACAAGCCAGAGCGAGGGTACCAGCGGCGGTTTCAAGGAGGTAATCATGAAAGTATCGGGCGACGGCGTTTACGGCGTGCTCAAATACGAGTCCGGCGTTCACCGCGTACAGCGTGTCCCTCAGACAGAGACACAGGGACGTGTCCATACTTCTGCTGCATCAGTGGCAGTTTTGCCGGAGGCTGACGAGTTTGACATTGAGCTTAACGAGAAGGATATCAGAAAGGATACATTCTGTTCATCAGGTCCTGGAGGACAGTCGGTGAATACAACCTACTCCGCTATCCGTCTTACCCATATCCCTTCAGGATTGGTGGTACAGTGCCAGGATGAGAAGAGCCAGTTGAAAAACTACGACAAGGCGTTGGCTGAGTTGAGGACCCGTCTTTACAACCTTGAGTACGAGAAATACCTTAACGAGATTTCCGCAAAAAGAAAGACAATGGTCTCTACAGGTGACCGTTCTGCAAAGATCAGAACATACAACTATCCTCAGAGCCGTGTTACCGACCACCGCATAAACTGGACAATGTACAACCTTCCTGTATTTATGGATGGTGCAATCCAGGAGGTAATTGACCAGCTGCAGATTGCCGAGAACGCAGAGCGTCTGAAAGAGAGCGAGAACAACTAAATAATCATATGTTATGAAAAAAGGGTGCCCACAGCACCCTTTTTCATTATATCCCTACAGCAAAGCATAACTCTTTGTATTCTTTATACCTATATAGCCATAATAGGATTCCGCAACAGTACCGGTAATCACAACCGGTGTGCCCAGCAGATTGTCGTTGACCACCAGATTGAGGGCATCCCTCACTGCCCCGCTCGGAAGCTCAACCACAAACATGTTTTCACGGTTGCGTTCTGTCATTGTAGGGGCAATCACAATGGTGGATCTTGACTCGAACGGCGGCCCTATCCTTATAGAGGATGTTGTAGGATCTCCTCCCAGAATATAACCGAATACCGGAATCTTCTCCCCTATATGGGACTTGGCCTCCTCAATTGAATATACACCGGTAGGTATCTTTAGCCCCACATTATAGTCATACGATATCCACTCCCTGGTGGTATCTACCTGAACATTTATTACGGAAGCCGTCGTATTACTCTCTGAATAGGAAAGGTTCATTGTAACCATCTGCCCTTTCTGGAGACTCTTTGTAAGTATTACAGTATCCTTTTCCCCATTCCTGTACACCAGATCAAAAGGTTGCGCAGTAACAAAAGCATATTTTGTCTGCGAATATTCATAGTGGAGGTCATTTCCGTCCTGGCTCAAATACACACCGGTACCGGGGAACCTGGCCAGGAATTCATTGGTGAACTTGAGTTTCAGTCCTGCATTCACCTGCCGGCACATGAACGAAACCTTGGCCTGCATCCCCTCCTCTACAATGATTGTCTGCTGATCACCGTATTGCGGTGCAGCAAATTTTGGTGGGGAAAACCGGTTTGAATATATCCCCACATCATAACTGCCGGGGGTGACTACAATCTCCTGCGGCCTGTCGCCATAACGGCCATCATAAATCTTCTCTCCCGACGTTGAATAGATTGTAAGGATAAAATTATTGGTATCGGTATCAGAACCGCTTTTGAGGAATGTCCCGTCCGAAACCAGATCCTCCGGAACTCCGGAAATGGAAAGGGTTATTGAACCGGGGGCCGCATCTGCCCCATTCTCCAGATTGAACTGACTGCATCCCTGCATTGCCAAAACTGCAACTCCCACCATACAGATGGCCGTTGCCAAATTTCTCATCTTTCTCATAATAGCTCTATTTGGAATTAAGTTCCGGCAAATGTATTATGTGTGCCTGTGCAACCTTGCCAAAAAAAGAAAAAGTTTGGAGAGAGCCCCAAACTTTTTCTTTTTCCTAAAAAATTTACGCAGTTTACGCTGTTTTTATGAGATTACCCTCACTTTTGCAAACTTCAGAAGCAATGTTTTTCTTCCATGCACTTCAAAATCCACCACTGCCTTGCGGTTGGTAACATCCCCCTCAAGTGAAATGACGGTACCCATTCCAAAGCGTTCGTGCTCAATCCTGTTGCCCACAGCTACCTTGCCTGGAGAATCCGGAACAAAATCGGCCCTTGGGGCAATCCTCTGCTGGGACGGTACCGGACGCTGCGGCAGAGGACGCTGTGCAGGGCGCTGCATCTGCTGCGGTTTCTGCATTCCGCCGCCAATGCCACCCCTGTTGCCTCCTGGGTAATACGTTGCCGGCTTCCTCCCGAATCCGAAAATTGAATCGTCGTCATCATCAAATTTGGTGCTCAACTGTTCATGATAGTCGGGAAGAGGATTGAGAATATATTTCTTGTCTATTTCCTTTATGAAACGGCTCGGGGAGTTGCTGGTATGGGTTCCCCATTTTGTACGGGACTGTGCAAAGGAGAGTTTTACCCCCTTCTCCGCCCTTGTAATTGCCACGTAGAACAACCTCCTCTCCTCCTCAATGTCCTGTTCTGTGGCCATTCCCATTCCTCCCGACGGAAACAGGTTCTCCTCCACACCTACAATGTACACATACGGGAACTCAAGTCCCTTTGAGGAGTGCACTGTCATAAGGGCAATCTTGTTCTTGTCCTCCTCATTGTCCTTGCCGTCCAGGTCACTTATGAGTGAGACATTCTCAAGGTAGAGGTCCAGGGTAACGATAGGGATATCCTCCCCCTCCTGGGCCAGTTTTTCATACTCCTCCCTTCCGTCATCCACAAACTCATTTATGGAGTTGAAGAGCTCCTCAACGTTCTCTACCCTTCCCTGTCCTTCAAGGGTTGTATCCTGCTTCATGTACGGCAATATGGCAAAACGGGCATTCACCTCCATGGCAAGATCATAGGCATCCGTATATGGTATCTTGGCGTGAAGTTCCTCTATGGCCTCCACAAAGTGCTTCATTTTTGTAGCAGTTGCCCCTTTTATTGCAAACTCCTCCAGATTGGCAGTCTTTACTGTCTCAAGCAAAGAAAGTTCCTTGGCTGCAGCAGCCTCCTTGAGCCTTCCGAGGGAGGTGTCGCCAATTCCCCTTGCCGGGAAATTTATAACGCGGCGGAATGCCTCGTCATCCTTGCCGTTTGCAACCAGCTTGAGATATGCCAGCATATCCTTTACCTCGGCACGCTCGTAGAACGAGTGGCCCGCATAAATCTTGTAGGGCATATTCTTTTTCCTCAATGCTTCCTCTATTACACGGCTCTGTGCATTGGTACGGTAAAGTATGGCAAAATCGCTGTACGGCTGGTGTGTACGGCGTATCTGGTCCATAATGGAAGAGGCTACCAAAAATCCCTCCTCCTGCTCTGTATAAGCGTTTATAAGTTCTATAAGGTCTCCCCTCTCGTGCTGCGAGAAGCAGTTTTTCTTAAGCTGCATCTTGTTCTTGGCAATGAGGGAGTTGGCCGCGTCAACAATGGTCTGGGTAGAGCGGTAGTTCTGCTCCAGCCTGTACTCCTTGGCCTGCGGGTAGTCTTTCCTGAAATTAAGGATATTCTCAATCCTTGCACCACGGAAACTGTAGATACTCTGGGCATCATCACCCACTACGGAAATGTTCTGGTGTTCACTTGCCAGTTTCTTTATTATCAGATACTGGGCATAGTTGGTATCCTGGTACTCATCCACCATAATGAAGTTGAAGCGGGCCCGTATCCTCTGCAATGCCTCTGGAAAATCCCTGAATAGAATATTGGTGTACAACAGGATATCATCAAAATCCATTGCACCGGCCTGTCTGCATTTCTTGGCATACTCCCTGTAGATTTCCCACACCCTCGGCTTCTTTGCCGCCGAATCATTCTGGATAAGGGTGCTGTTGCGTGAGTACGACTCCGCTGTAACCAGGTTGTTCTTTGCCATTGAAATGCGGCTGTGTACCTCATTGGGCTTGTACTGCTTGTCATCAAGCTGCAGCTCCTTTATGCACGCCTTTATGACATTGCGGCTGTCGGTGGTATCATATATGGAAAAGGTTTTTGGGAAACCCAGCAGCTCCGCCTCCTCCCTGAGGAACCTTATGAAAATTGAGTGGAAAGTGCCCATATACAGGCGCCTTGCCTTGTACTCCCCAATGATGCCGGCAATACGCTCCTTCATCTCCCTTGCCGCCTTGTTGGTAAAGGTAAGTGCAAGGATGCTGTCGGGAGTATAGCCTTTGTCAAGAATGTTCGCTATCCTGCAGGTAAGTACCCTGGTTTTTCCACTGCCTGCTCCGGCTATTATCAGCTGAGGCCCCTCAATATCGCTAACTGCCTGATACTGTGCCTTGTTTAACCCCTCAAAAATTAACTTGTTCTCCTGTTCCATAATGGTGCAAATCTACTTGCTAAAAAAAGAAAAAACAAAAGCCAAAATACTTATTTATTAGGATTTTATTGATTACATTTGCGCAAAATTTCTGAAATAATGATCAAACATATTCAATTAAACAAAGGACTCGACATTCCTGTAAAGGGTGCTGCAGAGCTGAGAATTGAAAAGAACATTGTCTCGGAGGTTGTGTCTGTAAAACCTGTCAACTTTAAGAACCTCACCCCTAAACTTCTTGTAAGAGAGGGTGATGCTGTTAAAGCTGGCTCCATTTTGTTTATAGACAAATACCGTCCGGAGATAGGCTTTGCTTCCCCTGTAAGCGGAACAGTTGAGCAGGTAGTCAGAGGTGAGAAACGCAAACTCCTTGAGATTCGCGTAAAGGCTGACCAGACTACAGATTACATCAAATTCAACACTCCGGATGTTGTAAAGGCATCTGCGGAGGAGATTAAGAAAGTCCTTTTGGAGAGCGGTCTTTGGGCTGCAATGAAACAGAGGCCTTACGGCATTGTTGCAAATCCTGCAGACGAGCCAAGGGCTATTTTTGTTTCTGCATTTGATTCTGCACCTCTTGCACCGGACTACAATTTCACCCTTAAGGATGAGGCTGCAAACATTCAGGTAGCGGTTGACGTACTCAACAAGCTTACCAAAGGGGGCGTGTATGTAGGTGTAAATGCAAAGACATCTGCAACATCTCCTTTCAACCACCTGAAGAACGTGAAGCTTTACGGCTTCAGCGGCGCACACCCTGCAGGCAACGTTGGCGTACAGATCAACAACATTGCTCCAATAAACAAAGGGGAGATTGTATGGACAATTGACCCGATGTTCATGGCTGCCATTGGAAAACTTTTCACCAAAGGCATTTATGATGTAACCAGAACCATTGCAGTTGCAGGCAACAGGGTTGAGAAACCTTGCTATGTAACCTGCGTTCCGGGCACACAGATCAAGGACCTTGATTTCTTGGTAAGCAAGAAAGAGGTTGAGATCTTCGACCAGGAGTGCGGCTGCCGTTACATCAGCGGCAACGTGCTTACAGGAAGCAATGTTGGTGCAGAGGGTTCTCTGGATTTCTACAGCAACATGGTATCTGTAATTTCTGAGGGTAACTACTACGAGATGTTCGGTTGGGTAAAACCAATGAGATTCGGCAAATTCAGCTTCTCAAAATCCTACTTCTCTTGGCTTACCCCTAAGAAACAGTATAAAGTTGACACCAACCTTAACGGAGGCGAGAGGGCTTTTGTAGTTTCTGACGTTTACGGAAAGGTTCTTCCTATGGACATCTATCCTGTTTATCTTCTAAAGGCTATCCTTGCAGATGATATAGACAAGATGGAGCAGCTCGGTATCTATGAGGTTATTGAGGAGGATCTTGCTCTTTGCGAGTATGTATGTCCTTCAAAGATCAATATCCAGGATATCGTATCCAAAGGTATTGCAACAATGATTAAAGAAATGGCTTAAAAGATAGAGCAGTATGAAATCACTTCTGAATTTTGTAGAAAAAATTAAGCCAACCTTCAGCAAAGGTGGCAAATTGAGTTTCCTGCACTCTACTTTTGATGCTTTTGAAACATTCCTTTTTGTTCCTAACACCGTAACAAAAAGTGGTGCGCACATCAGAGACTGTGTAGATTTGAAACGTGTAATGACCATTGTAATCATTGCCCTTATGCCTGCTTTGGCATTCGGTATCTGGAATGTTGGAGAGCAGCATTCAATTGCATTCGGTCTTGATATGTCGTTCATTGAGAAAGTATGGTTCGGTTTCCTTAAAGTACTTCCTCTAATTATTGTATCTTACGTTGTAGGTTTGGGAATTGAGTTCATCTCTGCCCAGCTTCGCGGCCACGAGGTAAACGAGGGTTACCTTGTTTCAGGCATGATCATTCCTCTTATCATGCCGGTTGATGTTCCTCTTTGGATTCTTGCACTTGCTGTAGCATTTGCAGTGATCATTGGCAAGGAGGTATTCGGCGGTACAGGTATGAACATCTGGAACCCTGCCCTTATTGCACGTGCATTCGTATTCTTTGCATATCCTTCACAGATATCGGGAGATACAATCTGGGTTGAGGGCCTTAACGCTGCAAAAGCAAATGCAATGCAGGTAGTTGACGGCTTCTCAGGTGCAACTCCTCTTGGACAGGCTGCCAACGGCGCAATTGATTTCACAACAACAACCGGTGAGCCTCTTACACTTATGCAGGCTTTCATAGGTACAATGCCGGGTTCAATTGGTGAGACCTCAACAATTGCAATCCTCCTTGGTGCAGTAATCCTTATCTGGACCGGAGTTGCAAGCTGGAAAATTATGGTTTCATGCGTTGCAGGTGCACTTGGTGTAGGCTTCCTTATCAACGGTTTTGCAGCTCCTGAGACATTTGCAGCAGTTCCAGCATACTGGCACCTTGTACTTGGCGGTTTCGCATTCGGTGCAGTATTCATGGCTACAGACCCTGTAACATCGGCACAGACAGAGACCGGAAAATGGATTTACGGTTTCCTTGTTGGAGCATTGGCTGTAATCATCCGTCTGTTCAACCCTGGATACCCTGAGGGAATGATGCTTGCAATCCTTCTCATGAACACATTTGCACCGCTTATCGACTACTACGTGGTTGAGGGCAACATCAAAAAGAGAATCAAAAGATCAACAATTAAATAAGCAACACAGAAATGGATACAAATAAAAATTCATATACCATCATCTACTCAATCGTAATGGTTGTAGTGGTTGCTGCAGTTCTTGCTTTTGTTTCTCTAAGCCTTAAGGACAAACAGAACGAGAATATAAGCAACGAGAAAAAACAGTACCTTCTTGCAAGTGTAGGTCTTGGTGCGGATGCAAATTTCGACCAGGTAATCACTGAGGCAATTGTAGTTGACGGCAACGGCAAAGTTGTAAACACTGCCACCTCAGACATTGCAGCAAGCGAGGCATTCAACATCAGCACCTCAGAGCAGACTTCACTTATGAAGAACGGCGCACCAAAAGAGGAGTTGAGACTTCCTGTATTTGTAGCTGATCTTCCCGACGGATCCAAAGCATACATCTTCTCTGCATACGGAGCAGGTCTATGGGGTCCTATCTGGGGATGGGTTTCATTGAAAACCGATTTGAACACCATATCGGGAGTAAAATTCGACCACTCGGGAGAGACTCCAGGTTTGGGTGCCGAGATTGCAACCCCTAAGTTTGCAGGCCAGTTCACCGGAAAGGAGATTTTTGTTGACGGTGACTTCACCTCTGTTGCCATTGTTAAAGGCGGCGCAAAAGAGGGCAGCACCAATGAAGTTGATGCTATCTCTGGCGGTACTATTACAAGTAAGGCATTGGATGCATCAATCGCAATGTGGCTTGAGGCATACCTTCCTTACATCAAATCACTTCAGGCTCTTGCAGCAACCCCAATGCCAATTGAGGGTGAGGTTGTAGAGACAACTGAGGATGTTCAGAACAATTAATTGTTACAGTAATGGATAAGAATTTAATTACAAACCCTATTTTGAAGAACAACCCTGTAACCGTATTGGTATTGGGTATCTGTTCTGCGTTGGCGGTAACTGTAAAGTTGGAGCCTGCGTGTGTAATGGCTATATCTGTTACTGCTGTAACAGGTTTTGCCAGCCTTATCGCATCACTGCTCAGAAATACCATTCCTAACCGAATCCGTATCATTGTGCAGCTGGTGATTGTGGCACTTCTTGTAATATTGGTTGACCAGATCCTTAAAGCTTTCGCTTATGATGTAAGCAAACAGCTTTCCGTATATGTTGGCCTTATCATTACAAACTGTATCATTATGGGTAGAATTGAGGCATTTGCACTTGGTAACAAACCTCTTCCTTCATTGTTGGACGGTTTGGCAAACGGTGCAGGTTACGGCCTTATTCTTATTGCCATAGCATTCATTAGAGAGCTGTTCGGTTCAGGCACATTGTTCGGTGCCCAGATTATCCCTGCAAGCTGGTATGTGGCTGAGGGTGGCTGGTACTTGAACAACGGCTTGTTCATTATGCCTCCAATGGCACTGATCATTACAGGATGCTTCATCTGGTTGCAGAGAAGTTTCCAGAAAGAGGATAAGAAATAATAATAAACACATTCTATTATGCAAGATTTAATCAGTTTGTTCGTCAAGTCCATTTTTGTGGACAATATGATATTTGCCTATTTCTTGGGAATGTGTTCATTCTTGGCAGTATCTAAAAATGTAAAGACAGCAGTTGGTCTTGGTGCAGCAGTAATCTTCGTACTTGGAGTTACCGTTCCCCTCAACTACCTGCTTAATGAGTTCGTGCTAAAACCTGGCGCATTGGTTTGGATGGGCGAGGAGTACGCCAACATAGATTTGAGCTTCCTAAGCTTCATCATCTTCATTGCAGTAATTGCAGCATTCGTACAGTTGGTAGAGATGGTTGTAGAGAAATTTGCTCCTGCACTTTACTCACAGCTTGGTATCTTCCTTCCACTTATAGCAGTAAACTGTGCTATCATGGGTGGTTCACTGTTCATGCAGCAGAGAGGCTATGAGACCCTTGCAGAGGCTACCACATTTGGTCTTGGTTCAGGTATCGGTTGGTTCCTTGCAATTGTATCATTGGCAGCAATCAGGGAGAAGCTGGCTTACTCGAACGTTCCTGCCCCTCTAAGAGGCTTGGGTATAGCATTTATAATTGTAGGTCTTATGGGTATTGCATTCATGGGCTTCATGGGTATTCAACTATAATCATTAAAAAGGTAAAGAGATATGACACAAATTATTGTAATTTCAGTAGTAGCCTTTTTGGTGGTAACCCTATTGCTTGTGGGTCTATTGCTTTTTGCAAAGGCTAAACTTACCCCTAGCGGTACAGTTAAAATAAACATAAACAACGGATCAAAAGAGTTGGAAGTAGCACCTGGCTCATCATTGCTTTCAACATTGGCTGCAGAGAAAATCTTCCTTCCATCAGCTTGTGGAGGAAAAGGAAGCTGCGGACAGTGCAAATGTAGAGTAACCGAGGGTGGCGGAACAATCCTCCCTACAGAGGTTGGTTTCTTCAACAAAAAACAGATCACCAACAACTGGAGACTCGGTTGCCAGGTTAAGGTTAAGGAGAACATGTCAATTGAGGTTCCTGAGAGTGCTCTTAGCGTTAAGAAATGGGAGTGCGAGGTTATCTCAAACAACAACGTTGCAACCTTCATCAAGGAGTTCTGTGTTAAGATTCCTGATGGCGAGACCCTCAACTACCGTTCAGGCGGTTACATCCAGATTGATGTACCTGCAATCACAGTTGACTACAAAGACATTGACGTGGACCCTCAGTTCCGTGAGGACTGGGAGAAGATGGGTGTATTCAACCTCAAGATGGTTAACCCTACCCCTACCCTAAGGGCTTACTCAATGGCTACATACCCTGCAGAGGGCAACATAATCAAATTGAACGTACGTATCGCTACCCCTCCATTCGACAGGGTTAAAGGCGGCTTCATGGATGTAAATCCTGGTATCTGTTCATCATACATCTACTCATTGAAACCTGGTGACAAGGTAACTGTATCAGGCCCTTACGGAGAGTTCTTCGTTCCGGACAACTGTCCTGACGACCAGGAGTTCGTATTCATTGGTGGTGGTGCAGGTATGGCTCCTATGCGTTCACACATCATGCACTTGTTCAAGACTGAGAAAACCAACAGAAAAGTCAACTTCTTCTATGGTGCCCGCAGCTTGAAAGAGGCATTCTACCTTGAGGACTACGCTCAGATTGAGAAAGAGTTCCCTAACTTCAAGTTCCATTTGGCACTTGACAGACCGGATCCTGAGGCAGACAAAGCTGGTGTACCATACGTAGCAGGCTTCGTTCACAACGTTCTTTACGAGACATACTTGAAGAACCACGAGGCTCCGGAGGATATCCTTTATCTGATGTGCGGACCTCCAATGATGGCACAGTCTGTAGTAAACCTTTTGGACAGCCTTGGAGTTCCATCAGAGAACATCCTGTTCGACAACTTTGGCGGTTAATTTCCAGCTGCCAACACTATAAGAAACCTTCCTTACCTTCCGGTATGGAAGGTTTTTTGTTTCTGCAGGGAAGCGCTTTGCGGGTGCTTACGTTCCCCGTCAGGTGCTGTCCTCTGTCGGGAAGCGGTTGGTATATCTTTCCGTCCCTTCCTTCCCGACAAAAAGGAGGGCCTGAATCAAATGATCCAGGCCCTCTTACCATTTGGTGCGGATACTCTCCGCACTACTGTTTGTTCAATATTATCAATGCTGCTATCACTCCGGGAACCCAACCGCAGAGGGTAAGGAGAAAGGTGATGAGCACTGAGCCGCACCCCCTGTCTATAACGGCAAGGGGCGGGAACAAAATTGCCAAAAGCACTCTCCAGAAACTCATAGCTTACCACATATAATCCCATGCAGGAAGGACAATTGGAGTCTGTGCAGCAGCCTCAATCTCTTTCTGTCCAAGGTATTTCTTGTTGATAACAATACGGAACATATACTCGTTGAACCACTCGTCGGTGAAGGTAAGGTAACCGCCATGACCCGATGCTGTGCCCCAGCTGTTCTCAAACTGCCATTTTACAGGTTTGTCGTTCTCATCTGTGTCGCAGGCCATAATAAGCATTGCGTGTGAAGAACCGCTGTAACGGGTAAGGATTCTTGCCTTCTTGTCCATATCCATATTTATACCAAGGAATGACTCATAATCGTACATATCAGGGTTGCATACACCTGTACGGGTATCGCTCTCCTTGCCAACATCACAAGATGCGTACAAAGGCTCATTAGCCTTGATTGACTTAAGAACAGCCTCTTTGATTACATCGTTTGGAAGGTTAAGGTAAACCCAGTTGATACCCTCAATGGTATTCCTGTAGTTTGCAATGTCGTAAACCTTGTAATACTCACGGGTAGGATCGTTCATGATCATGATGTAAGTCTGAGGATTGTAGTTCTCAGGAACAAGACCAGCATAGAACTCCTTAGGGGTAGATTTTACGGTAACAACCTCACCTTTGTTGTTTTTGTATTTCCATGTAAACTCTGTAGGAGGCTCGCCAAGGCAAAGGGCAAGAACGCGGTAAACATCCTTAAGGGCCGCAATTTTAGCCTCTTTCATTGCTGCTGCCAACTCCTCCTGAGCCTTCTTGTTGTTTTTCTTCATATTGGCAGTTTTCTCTGCATAAAGCTGTCTGATATCCCAACCTGCTTTCTTCAGATAACGGTTAAGTGTGCTCAACAACTGGCCAGTATTGTTAGAATGCGCAGTCTCAGGCATCACCTCCTGAGGAACAACACCGTATTTCTCGCCAAGGTTATAGAAAAGGTTCCACACACCACCATCGGCAACAGGTGATTTGATGTACCATACAACCTCCTCATCTGTAATATCCTTACCGGCAGTGCGGATAATGTTCTCCAGATAAAGGTTAGCTTTCTCAAAAATGTCCCAGAAATAATTGTAGTTGTGTGAGAAATCAAACTTGTTCACATTGTACTTCTTCTGAGCGGTAGGCCTGAGGGCGTTCATAGAGGTGAACATCCAGCATCGTCCACTGCTCTTCTGGTCTGTAATTCCCTTAACATCAACACGGTATTTGAAGAAATGGTCAACCTCATTAACCTTGGAAAGATCCTTGGTCTTTCCCTTGATGTTCGCATCTCCCAAAAGGATGTTCTGCACTGCAACAGTATGGGCATCCTTCACAAAACTTCCCTTGATCTGGGCAAGTTCCTGCTCCCCTATACTCTGCGCACTGGCAACTGCAGTAGCTCCACATAGAAGCATACCTGCAAATAAATAACGTAGTTTCATATCTTTAGTTTTTAAAAATTATTTCCTGTATAACTACAAATATAATATTTTTCCCGACAAATCCGTAGCCGTCTCCCCATTCTGCTCCCGGTTCTGTTCACGGTTCTGCGACAAAAAGGGCACTTTTTGGTGCAGAGTTGCCTGCAGAACGCTGTTCCGCGACGGAAAAGGCATTTTTTGGTGCAGAATAGATTTGTATCTTTGTAGAAAAGGATACCGGAATGTTGAAGAATATAATATTTTCGTTTTTGATTGGCACCTACGGGACCAATATCTATACCGTGAATTTGGATACCGCTACAGGAGCAATGACCGTACAGGACAAATACACTGCAACAAATTCCTCATACGCAATTGCGGCGGGAAATGCCATCTACACCTTCAGCGAGAGCGGCGCTGATTCAAAAGTGTACTCTTTCAATGACGGGGTGCGCACCGAGGCACCCTGCCCTGGAGATAACCCCTGTTTCATAACCCTTTCTCCCGACGGTAATTACCTCTTCACCGCAGATTATTCCGGCGGCTCCGTAAGTGTATATCCCCTGCAGAATGGCACAGTGGGAAGTGGCACAGTGGGTGAAAGGACACAGAAGCTGACATTTGATGGGAGCGGACCTGTAACCCACCGTCAGGGATCATCGCATATACATCAGGTAAAGATTCTTCCCGATATCCCGGGTGTGGAAGGAAATTGGATTCTTGCACCCGATCTGGGAAGCGACAAGATAAGGATTCTCAGGTACACCGGGGAGAACGTCGCAAGAGAGAACAACGGGGCTGTTGGCAACCCGGCCCCGCTGGAGCACATTTCAGATATCCAGTTCCCTGCAGGAAGTGGCCCAAGGCACATTGAGTTTGACGTGCAGAGGAAGATGATGTACTGCATTGCGGAGTTGTCGGGAAAAGTATTTGCATTCAGAATGGGTGCTTCTGAGGGGAAGCCTGCATTTGAACTGGTGCAGAGCGTGGTTGCGGATGAATACAACACCGGCGGCAGCGGAGACATACACCTGCACCCGCAGGGAAAATACCTTTACACCTCCCACCGACTGCAGAACGACGGGCTGGCAGTATTTACTGTAAATGAAGACGGTACAATTGAGAAAAAGGGTTACGTACACACCAAGGAGCACCCGAGGAACTTCCTCATTACCCCTTGCGGAAAATACCTCATTGTGGCCTCCAAAAACACCTGCACCCTTCAGCTCTTCACCATTGGCCAGGACGGCATCCCGATTGCCACAGACCAGGTGCTCAACCTCTCCCCCGACGCCCCAACAAGTGTGGTTTTGAGGTAAGAGGGATTATTTCCTTTTGGAATAATTACCATTGCCCTCATCATTCAGTAGGCTGGGAGCATAGGTGGAGAGACTTTTTCTGCTGGTTGATTTCCTGTATTGCTTCACCTGCAGAATCTCCTCGCCCAGTACGGTTTCAATAAAGGCAATGGTGCGGATGGTGAAATTTTGCTGTCCGCTCATCCATTTGCTTATCTCCGCCTCCTTCTTCCCCGCCGCCTTTGCAAAATCAGCCTGGGACCATCCCTTGCGCTGGAGGATGTCGCCAATTCTGCGGGCTATACCAAAAGAAATATCAGCATGCCTTCTCTCCTCAGCAGGTATCTGCGTCAACATCTCCTTAAGCAGAGGATTAATATATTTGCATTCAGACCAATCAGTAATCATATTTCCAAACTTAAATTTATAATCTTATCATAAATATCAGCCTCTCTTCCCAACAGAACCGGCTCAAACTCCACCTTTCTCATACTCATACTTATTTCTGCAAAGTTACTGATATTTTAATAATATACAATAGATTAAGCTTACATATACTTAACTTTTAACTTAAGTACTT
>JAFOER010000099.1 GCA_017380095.1 Bacteroidales bacterium | reverse complement strand
AGGGTACTTGTTCCCTCCAGGAATGTGTATAAATCAGGCAATGAATGATATAATGGCACCGCACGGCAACAGCAATGGACCACAAAATATCCTGAGGTGGCGTAGGCAATCATTGCAGATGAGCCGACAGATTTCCGTCTGTTTGAGAAAATGCATCCCGGATGACGCACTCATGCATTTTCGAGTCAGGAAATCCGGCTCAGATGGAATAGATTGCTAGCCGAACCGAAGGCCATTTTGTGGGACTTTGATGTGGATTGGAGATGCCATTATGCTGCATCTGTCCAGATAAAATGAAGGTTATTCGTGGGAGGGGAGATGTGTGTGGGGAGTGTGTAAAAAAGAGGGAAATCTGTGGAGATTTCCCTCTTTTGATATGTTGCAGACGCAGATGTACTATGCGTACAGGTAGCGTTTGATCTTTTGGGTGGCAGTTTTTTCAAAAGCCTCGGTGCGGAGTTCCACATGGGAGATTTTGGAGAATTTGTTCACCTTGTTGTTCACATACTCCTGAATCTCTTTTGCCCACTCTTTCTTTTTGCTTTCCAGAGCCTTTTTGGCCTCCTCTTTCTTGGTAAGATATGCGGCAGCAGCCTCTTCTTTCTTAATGGTGTAAGCTTTGTACATCTCCCTTCTCATCTGGTCGTACTCAGCTTTCCACTCATCCTTTTTCCCTTCATACTCTTTCAGCCATTCTGCCTTTTTGGTCTCGTATGCTTCAATAAGCTGAAGTTTTTTCTCGTTATATGCTGCAAGGGCATCCTCTTTCATCTTGTTGATGGCCTCAATTTTGTCGGGATGAATGCATACTTTTGCTATGAGGGCTCCCTTGCTCATTGTAACCACTGATTCCGCTACGCAGCCGTGGCTGTTGATTACGGTCTCAATCTCCTCAGGGTAGATGTTCTCGCCGCTTGGGCCTACGATCATGCTGTTGAGACGGCCGCGGATAGAGAGCCATCCATTTTCATCAATGTAGCCAAGGTCTTTGGTCCTGAACCAGCCGTCCTCTGTAAAGGCGTCTTTTGTTGCCTCAGGGTTCTTGTAGTAGCCCGGCATGATGTTGGGGCCCTTTGCTACAATTTCACCCTCTCCGGTTACAGGATCGGGGTTGTTGATCCTCAACTGAACACCAGGTACAGCAGGGCCTGTAGTCTGCCATTTTACAAGATCAGGTGTTGCACCTGCAAGAAGCGGTGAGCACTCTGTAAGGCCGTATCCTATGGCGTAAGGGAAGTTTGCCTCAAGAAGGAACTTCTCTACAGTGCCGTCGAGTTTTGCACCTCCAATGCCGTAGAATCTCATTCTGCCACCGAAAGTTTCACGCAATGTCTTCCCGACAATCTTGTTTATCAGTTTCCTTCCTATGGCCGATTTCTTGTATATTTTTGCCATTACCGGGTTTGAGTTGATCTTTGGAAGAACAGCATTCTTGTAGATCTTCTCAATGATCATAGGTACTGTAAGCATTGTGGTAGGCCTTACCTCCTTAAGTGCTTTCATGAGCAATTTTGGTACAGGCGGCTTGTCGAGATAGTATACGGAAGAACCTGCCAACAGAGGCAGAAGGAATGAAAGGCTGAACTCCAGTGTGTGTGACAGAGGGAGTACAGACAACCATACATCCCACTCGTATGACGGTCTCATCTTGTTTGCAATAAGAACGTGTGAACAGAGGTTCTTGTGGGTAAGCATCACACCCTTTGAGTTTCCGGTTGTGCCGGAAGTGTAGATGATGGTAGCAAGGTCGTCTTCTGCAGATGTCATCTTCTCCACCTCTTCATTTATAGCCTCATCACACTCTACACCCTTGAGTACTTTGAATGTGTCTGCCTCAATGATGAAATCAAGCTTTGCCTGCATCTCCTCAGTGAGTTTGTGCATAAGCCTTTTGGATATAAATATACCTTTGCACTCAGAGTGGTTGATGATGTTGTTTATCTCGTCAACTGAGAAATCGGGAAGCATTGGGACAGCAATCTTGCCGTATGCACCCACACTCATGAATGATACACACCAGTTTGGCATGCTCTGGCAAAGGATACCCACGCGGTCTCCAGCTTTTGTTCCATTTTTATGTACCAAGGCTGCTATAGCCTTTACTTTTTCACGGAATTGTTTAAAAGTGTAAAAATCACCCCCTATGATACAAAGGAACTTGTTGTTTGCAAAAGCCTCTGTACTACAGTGAAGTAACTCTTTCAGATTTTTAAAATTCATATTGTTGTATGTTGGTTTGGTTTAAAGAGTGTGTAATTATGCAAAAATTATTCCAAATCTTTTCCAACAGAGAAAAGCTGAGGATGTTTGCCTACAACACCTTTATCTTTGTAATATTGTCTGATTCTCTTCAAATCTGCCTTTGCATCATCTGTAAGGATAAACTCTTCGCCTCTGCCCACTGTCTTGGTCTTCCAGTCGAAATATCCCAGATATACCGGCACATTGCACGCTCTTGCAATTGTGTGGAATCCTGTTTTCCAGTTGTCTGTACGTTTGCGGGTTCCTTCAGGAGCTATTGCAAGGTGCATATATTCTGCCTTGTTCATTGCGTCAATCATCTGTTTTGCAACGGTGGCACCTTTTGAGCGGTCTACAGGTACACCTCCCATCCAGCGTACGATAGGTCCAAGAGGGCCCCAGAAGAACTCCTTTTTAACCATTACAAATGCTTTTCCTCCCACACTGTAGTAGTACAGGTATGAGATGATGAAATCCCATGCCGAAGTGTGCGGAACACCAAGGATAATCCCTTTTGGTCCTGGAATAGGTGGTTCACCGGCTTTCCAGCCAAACAGTCTGAGGAAAAAATGACAGATGTGTTTTCTCATGATTGTAAGATATATGTTTAATTTATATTCGCTTTTTCTGCAAGTTCTTCAAGGATAAGGTCTGATCTTAGGTTCCCTTTTATGAAATTCTGCCTTTCTACAGTGTTTTTGCCCATATAGAACTCAAGCAGTTCGTGGATATTGTCATCTTTGCTCAGACGTACCCTGTCGAGCCTTATGCTCTCTCCAATGAATCCCCTGAACTCGTCGGGAGAAATCTCACCCAACCCTTTGAATCGGGTAATCTCCGGGTTCTTGCCAAGTGCCTTTATGGCCTTCTCCTTCTCCTCGGCTGAGTAGCAGTAGAATGTCTTCTCCTTTTTCCTTACACGGAAAAGAGGGGTCTGGAGGATGTACAGGTGCCCTTTCCTTATAAGATCCGGGAAGAACTGGAGGAAGAATGTGAGGAGCAGAAGGCGGATGTGCATTCCGTCCACATCGGCATCGGTTGCAACAACTATCTTGTTGTACCTCAAGTTCTCAATGTCATCCTCAATATTGAGGGCAGCCTGCAACAGGTTGAACTCCTCGTTCTTGTATACTATCTCCTTTGTGCAGTCATAACAGTTGAATGGTTTACCGCGGAGCGAGAACACTGCCTGGGTATTTACATCGCGGCTTTTTGTAATTGAACCGCTCGCAGAGTCACCCTCGGTAATGAAGAGCATGGTATCCTGGTTTCTTGCATCCTTGTCTCCGTAGTGGATGCGGCAGTCCCTCAGTTTCTTGTTGTTGAGGCTCGCTTTCTTTGCCCTCTCCCTTGCGAGTTTCTGTATTCCCGATATGGCCTTCCTCTCCTTTTCGTTTGCAAGAACCTTCTTAAGGATGGCATCTGCCTGGGCAGGGTTCTTGTGGAGGTAGTTGTCCAGCTCAGAAGCAAGGAACTCCACAATGAAATTCCTGATGCTCTGGCCGTTTGGCTCAACCTCCTTTGAGCTCAGGTATGTCTTTGTCTGGTTGGAGAAGTTCGGTTCAACAACCTTTATGCTTATTGCTCCAACAATGGATTGCCTTACGTCTTTAGGGTCGAAATCCTTCTTGAAGAAATCTTTTATCACTTTGGCAACACCCTCCCTGAATGCAGATAGATGTGTTCCTCCGTGTATTGTATTCTGTCCGTTTACAAATGAGCTTATGTTCTCCCCGTTTTCTGTGCCGTGGGTAATCGTTACCTCAATGTCCTTACCCTTAAGATGGATAGGCTCATATAGGGGAGTCTCGGAAAGGGAGTCGTTTATGAGGTCGAGCAGGCCGTTCTTTGACTTGTACTCTGTACCGTTGAAGTTGAGGGAGAGTCCCATGTTCAGGTAAGAGTAGTTCTTGAGCATTGTCTCAATGAACTCAAAGTTGTATTTGTAGTTGCCGTAAAGTTCGGTGTCGGCAATATATTTTACAAGTGTACCGTTCTTCTCGGTTGTGGTGCAGTTGCCGCTCTTTACAAGATTTCCCTGTGAGAATTCTGCCCATGCACTCTCGCCGTCCCTGAACGACTGTATGTAGAAATAAGATGAGGTGGCATTTACAGCCTTGGTACCCACACCGTTCAATCCTACAGATTTTGAGAATGCGTTGCTGCCGTATTTGGCGCCGGTGTTCATCTTGCTCACGGCATCAACCAGTTTTCCCAACGGAATGCCTCGCCCGTGGTCCCTCACAGTTACCAGATTGTCCTGGCCTATGGTCATCTTTATGCTCTTGCCGTGCCCCATTATGAACTCGTCAATGGCATTGTCCACAATCTCCTTGAACAGGACATACAAACCGTCGTCGGGAGAAGAACCGTCTCCCAATTTTCCAATGTACATTCCTGAACGTCTGCGGATATGCTCGTTCCAGCTCAGGGTTTCAAAATCTGCCTCTGTGTAATCAGAGAACTTAATCTGGTTTTCTGTCAGGTCACTCATCTTTTACGGCACATTAATGCATATTGTGCAAAAGTACAAAAAAAAGGGGGTTAAACCAACCCCCTCTTTACTAATAGTTCTGCAATCTGTACTGCATTTGTGGCAGCTCCTTTCCTCAGGTTGTCGGCCACACACCACAGGTTAATGCCGTTTTCTACAGAAGGGTCCCTCCTTATCCTCCCGACAAATACTTCATCCCTGTCCTTTGTGAACAGCGGCATAGGGTAAGGGAGGTTCTCCATTGAACCTATGGCACTTGGCTGTGCGCCGTTTTCCAAAGCTACGGCATCCTGTACAACAACACCTGCCGTACCCCTCAAGGTTGCAAAAATCTCCTCCATCCCAAAAGGTTTTGCAAACTCAAGATTGATGGATTCTGCATGGCCGCCAAGAACAGGAACCCTCACTGTGGTAGGGGATACCCTTATGCTTTCATCCCTCATTATCTTGTGGGTCTCGTTAACCATCTTCATCTCCTCTTTGGTGTATCCGTTCTCAAGGAATATGTCAATATGAGGGAGAAGATTCAAATCTATCCTGTACGGGTAGGCCTGAACAGGTGATTCCTTCCCTTCCCTTTCTGCACTCATCTGGTCTACAGCCTTTTTGCCGGTACCGGTGATGCACTGGTAGGTAGAAACCACAATCCTCTTTATCTGGAATCTCTTGTGCAGGTCTGCTATTGCCACAAGCATCTGTATGGTTGAACAGTTGGGATTGGCAATGATGTAGTCATCCTGCTCCAGCACATCCCCGTTGATTTCAGGGATTACAAGTTTCTTTGTAGGATCCATTCTCCAGCATGCGGAGTTGTCAATCACGCGGCATCCCACCTTTGCAAATACGGGAGCCCACTCCTTTGATACGCCGCTTCCTGCAGAGAAAAGTGCTATGGCCGGCTTTTTTTCAATGGCCTGCTGTGGGGTGCACACTGTATATTCTTTCCCTTCAAATTCAATTTTGCTTCCCGACGATTTTTCCGATGCTACCGGGATAAGTTCCGTAACGGGGAATTTCCTTTCAGAAAGTACCCTCAACATATTTCTGCCAACCAGTCCGGTGGCTCCTACTACTGCTACTTTCATTCTATATATATGTTTTATAAACTTAAAATGTCATTCAATACGCCGCCTGCAGTCTGTCTTGCTCCTGCTCCGGCACCTTTGATTACAATGGCGTTAGGGTAATATTCAGATTCTATGATAACAGCATTGTCTGTACCCTCAAGGGTGTAGAAAGGATGCTCCTTGCCAATGCTCTTCAGTGAGATGGTGCATACCGGCTTGCCGTTTTCCTGTGTACGGGTTGCATCCATTGCTGCTATGAACCTCAATTTTTCCCCTTTGGCTGCCGCAGCATCATACTGGGCCTTGAGCTGCGGTTCATACTCAAGGAGTTTTGAGTAGAACTCCTCTGCATATGCAGGGAAACTGGTCTGCTCCTTGCACATGATCTCCTCAGGTATGAATCCCTGGAAATCCACATCATTGCTCTCAATTGGGAATCCTCCCTGTCGGGAAGAGATGAGGAACTTGCGGAATACGTCTGTACCGGCAAGGTCGAGCCTTGGGTCCGGTTCTGCATATCCTTTCTCTGCTGCCTCCTTCACCAATGTTGCAAAAGGTATCTGGCCGTTGTAGTTGCTGAACAGGAAGTTGAGTGTGCCGGAAAGGATTCCCTCAATCTTGCGGATCTTGTCGCCGCAGTTTGTGAGCTGAAGGATAGTCTCCAGCACCGGCAAGGCTGCACATACTGTAGTCTCGTACCTGTACTGTACTTTCTCCCTTTTTGCTGTTGCAAAGAGTTCCTTGTAGGATTCGTATGAAAGGGAGTTTGCAATCTTGTTGCAGGTTACAACGGAGAACTTGTTCCTGAACATGTCTACATAAAGGGATGCAATGTTCCTGTTTGCAGTACAGTCCACGAATATGGAGTTGCTCAGTTTTAAATTGCTGATTTCTGATATATATTCGTTGTTGATATTCTTTTTGCCTTCTGCAAGGTTAAAGTCCCCGTTTATTCCATTACGGTTGAGCAGATAGTTTTTGCTGTTGCACAATCCGCATATTACCAGTTCTTTACCCAATCTCTCCTCAATGGATTTGCGCTGTGCAAAAATGATTGAAACAAGAGCTTTTGAAACCGTTCCGTAGCCGGCAATGAAGAGGTTCACCCTGTTAGCCGAGCTTGAGAAGAACTCCGAGTGGATAGCCTTTATTGCATCATTCACATCGGCTGTATGCAGCACTGCAGAAACATTCTTCTCCGACGATCCCTGTGCAATTGCACGGATATTTATCCCTTCCCTGCCAAGTGCTTCAAACATCTTTCCGCTGGCACCGCTCTGGTTCTTCATGTCGTCTCCTACAAGTGAGATGATTGAGAATCCTTTCTCAACCCTTAGAGGGTCTACTTTGCCAAGGGAAATCTCATAGGCAAACAGTTCGTCTGCCGCTTTCTTTGCCTTGTCTGCATCTTCTTCTGCTATGGCAATGCACATTGTATGTACAGATGATGCCTGGGTGATGAGGATTATGTTTACATTGTTCTTGCTCAGTACATCAAACAATTTGCTTGAGTAGCCCGGGATTCCAACCATTCCGCTTCCCTCCATTGAGAGGAGGGCAATCTTGTTGGAACTTGAGATGCCCCTCAGCTTTTCGTGTCCCTGAGGAGGGTTGCGCTCAATGAGGGTTCCAAAGTCGTCGGGAGCGAAGGTGTTCTTAACATATATTGGAATACCCTGTTTTACAACCGGCTGGATTGTAGGAGGGTAAACTACTTTTGCCCCAAAATGTGAAAGTTCTAGGGCCTCCTTGTATGAGATATTCCTTATTGGACGGGCATCAGGGACAATGCGAGGGTCTGCTGTCATCATACCGCAGACATCTGTCCATATCTCAAGCCTGCGGGCCTGGGTGCCCACTGCTATGATTGAAGCGGTGTAGTCTGAACCGCCACGGCCCAGTGTGGTTGTACGGCCGGCCATATCTGATGCAATGAAGCCCGGCATTATGTACAGCTTGTGCTGGTCTGTGTTGAAGTATTCCCAGATATTTGATGTGGTAAGGTTGTCAATTACCACATTCTTGCCCGCATTAAGCTCAGTCTTTATAAGTTCCCTTGAGTCTTTCCACTGGTGGCTTATGTTAAGTGATTTGAATTTAGCACTCAGGATGCTGGTGGAGAGAAGCTCTCCAAAGCTTACAATATGGTCCTGGCTCAATTCTGTGAGCTCCTTTAGAAGATATACTCCCTTGCATATCTCGGTAAGGGAGTTGAAGAGGTCGTTGCATCTCTCCCTTATGGCCTCACTCTCTTCCTGTGGTATAAGTTCATCAATAATTGAGTTGTGTCTCTGGTGGAGCTGCTCTATGAGGGCCAGGTAGCTGTCATCACCTGTCTTGGCCTTGCGCCCTATCTCCAGCAGCGCATCTGTAGCGCCGCTGATTGCGGAAGATACTACAACTGTTCGGTCATTGGCCACGGCATTCCTTACTATGGCAATGACTTTGTTCATATTTGTTGAATTGGCAACAGAGCTGCCACCGAATTTCAATACTTGCATAATCTTAACTTTTAAATAAGTCCCTCAATCTCAATAATCTCCTTTATCTGTTTCCACTCAAGGAGAAATCCGTCGTGTCCGAATGCGGAGGTAATCTCCCTGTATCTTGCACCCGGAATATGTTCTGCCATGAATTTCTGCTCCTCTACAGGAAACAGTCCGTCGCTGTCTATTCCTATGCATACTGTGTTTGCCTTAACCATGCCGAGTGCTTTTTCCACGCCGCCCCTTTTGCGCCCCACATTGTGGCTGTCGGTGAGGTTGAGCATGCTCAGGTATGAGTAGGCATCAAACCTGTCAACCAGTTTCTTTCCCTGATATCTCTGGTATGAGGCAGCCCTTTGCGGGAACATGCAATCTTCATCACTCTCAAACTGTGTGGTGTTGTAACCCTCAAAGCTCCTGTATGAGATGAGGGCAATGGATCTTGCCGCTGCAAGGCCGGCTTTGCCTCCAAGCCCCTGTTCAAAAGTAGGGTCGGCATACAATGCCATCCTCATTGATTCATTGAATGCACTGCCCCAAGGGGTAAATCTGCAGTTGCAGGCAAGCAATACCATATTCTTTATCTTGTGGGGGAACATTATGCTCATCTCCAATGCCTGGTGCCCACCTACAGATCCACCTGTAAGCAGATCTACATGATCTATTCCAAGATGCTCCAGCAGAAGGTTGTGGCATGTTGCAACATCCCTTACTGTTATTTTTGGAAACTCCAGAAGGTACGGTTTCCCTGTTGCAGGGTTTATGGAGCAGGGCGATGTGCTGCCATAGCAGGAGCCGAGAATATTGGCACAGATAATAGTGTATTTGCGGGGATCGAAAAACTTTCCCTCTCCTACAAGTGTATCCCACCAGTCACACGGATCTGAGTTTGCTGTGAGGGCATGTGTTATCCATATCACCTTCTTTCCGTCCCCGGCTGCAGCGGGATTGAACTCCCTGGAGATATGGTAGCATATCTCAACCTCCTGCAGAGTCTCTCCT
>JAFOER010000098.1 GCA_017380095.1 Bacteroidales bacterium | reverse complement strand
TCCGTTCACTATGTTTATCATAGGTACAGGAAGGATATACGGGTCAACTCCTCCCAGATATCTGTACAGCGGTAGCTTGAGATGGTCTGCGGCAGCCTTAGCCACAGCAATTGATACCGCCAGTATGGCATTTGCCCCAAGGCGCGACTTGTTGGCCGTACCGTCAAGCTTTATCATAATCTCATCTATACCCCTCTGGTCCAGCGCATCACAGCCAACAAGCTCCGGTGCAATTATCTCCCTCACATTGGCAACGGCGCATCTTACACCCCTTCCTCCATACCACTGCCTTACACCGTCCCTCAGTTCAAGGGCCTCATTGCTCCCTGTAGAGGCACCGCTAGGAACACTGGCCCGTCCCCACGAGCCGTCATTAAGGATAACGTCAACCTCAACTGTAGGGTTGCCGCGTGAATCCAGAATCTCTCTTGCTATAATGTTTGAAATATCCATATATCTGAAAATTTATATGGATAGAACACCGCAAACCAAGGAATGTTCACGGCCAGCGACTTATTCTATAAGCCAGACAAAACGGTAAACCAGTTCAATTCTCCTTTTAAGGACCTCCAGATCAAGGCTCTCCACCCTGTCCCCCTCCTTATTGGTAAGTTTTGTTATTCCCGACGTAAACAGCAATGCCGGGATTCCCCTCTCCGTAAAACTATGCTGGTCTGAAAGTTTGTAGAATATATCGTAGAAATCGGGGCTTCCGTAATATGAAAAGTCGAGATGCAGCCCCAACCCGAAATACCCGTTGGCAAACTCCAGCTGCTCCTGCTGCCACCCTTTCAATTTGTTGCCTCCGAGCACAAGAAGGTACTCCTCCTTGTCACCCACAGGGGCAAGGGTGCTCCCCATCTGGTCGAGGTTGATCATGCAGGTAATCTGCGAAGCGGCTACACCCAGTCGGGAAGCAAAATGACGGCTCCCCGCCAAACTGAAATTGTTCCCGTCAAACGCCACAAACACAATGTTGTGATTGAGATTGTCCTTCTCCACATATCTCTTCCCGAAAGTTTTTGCCAACTCCAGCAACGCCGCCACCCCAGAGGCATTGTCATCTGCACCGGGGTAGAATTTCCCGTCAATCGACCCTATATGGTCGAAATGGGCACCAATGATTATATACCCCGCATTCTTCTCTTTTGCAGGGAGATACCCCACCACATTATAACCTTTATTGCCCTGGCCGGAAGATTCTCCCGTCACCCTCCTGTACTGCTCTGTATAAGAACTTCCTTTTCCCGACAAACCGGATGTACTCCCCCCCTTAGGTGCAGGAAGATTGAACGGCTGGTAAAAGCTCACGCTCCTGAACGTCTGCAGACCATACTCCTCAAACTCCCCGGCAATATAATCGGCAACCTGCTTTGCCTGTGGTGTTCCTGCAGCCCTTCCGGCAATCTCCTCAGAAGTGAGGAACTCAAGGTGCCTCAGAATCTCCTCCTTGGAAATCAGGTACCTGTACGCCGACGAAGAGTGCACCTGCCCCTGCAACGGCACTGTTGCCGCAAAGGATGCTGCAACTGCCAGAATGAGTAATATGAAGAACCTGCGCATATTCATCGGGAAGAAATCATTAACTTTGCAAAAGTATGAAAAAAAAGAAAAAAAACTTCAGATTGTTCCGGTGGCTGCTGCTGTATATCCCGCTGTGGTTTGTGGGAATTACAGTTTCATGGGTTACTCTGCTCAAATGGGCACCGGTGTATTATACACCACTTATGGCGGTAAGGAGCTGGGAGTTCAGGGATGATTCCACATTCCGCACCCACAAGAGGTGGATGCCTATGGAGAAAATTTCTCCAAATCTGGCTAAGGCTGTTGTGGCAAGTGAGGACTCCAGGTTCTACACCCACAAAGGGTTCGACTGGGTTGAGATAAAGAATGCGGTGGATGCCCACCAGAAGGGTAAAAAGCTCCGCGGTGCCAGTACAATCAGCCAGCAGACCGCCAAGAATGTGTTCCTGCTTCCGGGACGCAGCTGGGTGCGGAAAGGGCTTGAGGCCTATTTCACCTGCCTTATAGAGTGGATTTGGGGAAAGGAGCGTATTCTTGAAGTTTATCTGAATGTGGCGGAAATGGGACGCGGCATCTACGGTGCCGAGGCCGCTGCCGAACATCTGTTCACCACCCGCGCCTCCAAACTCACCCGCAAACAGGCTGCCCTCATCGCCGCCTGCCTCCCCAACCCCCTTCAGCGCAAAGCCAACAAACCCACCCCATACCTCCTCAAACGCGCCTCCGACATCCAGCGTTATATGTAAAAAAGGCCTGCACCGGAAATGCAGGCCTTGAATATCAATTAATTGTACACGAAGACGTCGTCCCAATTTACCAAATGTTGATGCGCTCGGCAGGAGCCATCCACATTGGGTCGCCCTCTTTGATGCCGAATGCCTCGTAGAAGCCGTCAATATTGCGTAGGGCGCCGTTTACACGCCATTTGCCCAATGAGTGCACATCGGTCTTGGTTCTGCGGAGAATCTCCTGAGGGCGTACGTTCTGTGCCCAAAGGTTAGCATAGCCAAGATAGAAACGCTGCTGGTGGCTGAAGCCGTCGATATCTGCAGGAGCAGGCTTGCCCTTGAGGGTATTCATATAAGCCTGGTGGGAGATAAGCAATCCTCCCTGGTCTGCAATGTTCTCGCCAAGGGTATATGCTCCGTCTGCGTGAACGGTATCAATGACAATAATCTTGTTGTACTGCTCTACAAGAACCTGTGCCTTCTCATTGAACTTGGCAGCATCCTCTTCTGTCCACCATGCACTGATGTTGCCGTCCTTGTCGTAGTTGCGGCCCTGGTCATCAAAGCCGTGGGTCATCTCGTGGCCGATAACAACACCAATACCGCCGTAGTTAACTGCATCGTCTGCATCAGGGTTGAAGAAAGGTGGCTGAAGGATAGCTGCAGGGAAGCAGATCTCATTGGTTGTAGGATTGTAGTATGCGTTAACGGTCTGAGGGCTCATACCCCACTCTGTACGGTCTACAGGCTGTCCCTCATCCTTCATCATATCCTTGTGGCGGAACTCGCTTGCGCGGCACATGTTTGCCCAGTATGAATCGTTCTTAATGTCAAGGGCAGTATAATCCTCCCATTTGTCGGGATAACCCACCTTAACAATGAAGGTACCAAGTTTCTCCTGAGCCTTTGCCTTTGTCTCCTCGCTCATCCACTCAAGTGCGTTGATCCTCTCGCCAAGGGCTGCCTGAAGGTTTGCAACCATCTCCACCATCTTCTCCTTTGAAGATGCAGGGAAGTATTTCTCCACATATTTCTGGCCAAGAGCCTCAGACAATGTGCGGTTTACAACAGACAAAGAGCGTTTCCAAAGCGGCTGTAACATCTCGCGGCCCTGAACGGTCTTGCCGTAGAACTCAAAGTTGGCATTTACAAAATCATCGCTCAAATAGTTTGAAGCGGAGTTAAGGAGCTTGAATACAAGATACTCCTTCTGGGTATCAAGCGACACTTTCTTGAGAAGTTTTGTAAGCCCCTCAAAGAAAGGAACCTGGCTTGCGTTAAGCTCTGTAGAGGATTTTACACCAACCTCGTTGAAATATACATCCCAGTTGATGAAGCCGTATTTCTTAACAAAATCCTTCACGGTCATCTTGTTGTAGTTCTTGTGCACATCACGCAATGCAGCCCTGTCTACCGATACCTTTGCAATCTCTGTCTCAAGGCCATAAACTGCCTCAACAGATGCAGCGGCAGCCTCAGGGGTATAACCTGCCAATACAAACAGCTTGTTCATATACTCCTTGTATGCAGTGCGGATCTTAACAGAAGTAGCGTCATCCAAAAGGTAATAATCCCTGTCACCCATTGAAAGGCCGCCCTGTGAGAACTGCAATAGGTTCATCATGCTGTTCTTCTCGTCGGCACCAATGTACATACCAAAATATGATCTCACACCCTGGGTCTGAAGTTTTCCAATCATTGCAGAAAGCTCATCCTTTGATGAAACCGCCTTGATTGCAGCAATCTGCTCCATTACAGGGGCTGCACCCTCAACATTGCGTTTTGCAGTGTCAAGGCCCAATGAGTACATGATCTGTATTTTCTCGCCAACGCTCCCTGCCTCCTGAGGAACCGCATTAACCTCCTCAATAAGAGCTTTGAGCCTCTCCTGGTTCTCTTTGTCAAGCTGGTCAAAGATACCATAGCGTGCATACTCCGGTGTAAGAGGGTTTGCTGCCATCCAACCGCCGCAGGCATACTGGTAAAAATCCTCACCGGCAGAAACGGTGTTGTCGAAATTGGCAAGGTCAATTGCAGGTTTTCCCGCATCCTTGCTCTGAGTACAAGCGGCAAGTGCCATTGCCGCAACACCAAGTGTCATAAATAATTTTTTCATCATATTAAGTTTAATTGTTCTCTTCCCGATAACTCCTCGGTTCCCCCTCGTATGTGATGCATCCACCCGCATCACCTCCGTCGGGACCAAGTTCAATCTCCCAGTCCGCTGCTGCAATCACATCCGGGTTATGCTCCACCACAATGATGCTGTGGCCACGCTCCACAAGGGCATTGAACGCCGCAAGAAGATTCTTTATGTCGTGGAAATGGAGACCGGTGGTAGGCTCGTCAAAAATGAAAAGGGTTGGCCCCTTGAGGGCATTCTTGCCGCCCGCATCCTTGCTCAGGAACTGCGCCAGCTTCACCCTCTGGCTCTCTCCGCCGCTCAGGCTGCTGCTGCTCTGCCCCAACTGCACATACCCAAGCCCCACATCATCCAGAATCTGCAGTTTCTGGGCAATCTTCCTGGCAAGGCTCTCCTTCTGGCTCCCGAAAAATGCAATCGCCTCCTCAACACTCATGTCCAGCACCTCATTTATGCTCTTCTCCTGATATTTCACCTCCAGGATAACCGGTTTGAACCTCTTTCCGCCACACTCCTCGCATGTCATCTTTATATCAGCCATAAACTGCATTGGGATGGTAACAAAACCCTCTCCCAGGCACTGCGGGCACCGTCCGCCGTCTATGTTGAACGAGAAATGCGAATGTCCGAACCCGTTTACCTTGGCAAACTGCTGCTCGGAATAAAGCTTCCTTATATCGTCATAAATCTTCAGATAAGTAACAGGATTGGAGCGGCTGCTCTTTCCAATTGGGTTCTGGTCCACAAACTCAATACCGCCCAACCTGTCAAGGTCGCCCCTCAACTCCTTAAACGCACCCGGCTTCTCCCCAAACTGCTGGAAATGCCTTGCCACCGCAGGGTAAAGGGTATCACCAATGAGGGTAGACTTGCCGCTTCCGCTCACTCCGGTAACCGCCGTAATCACCCCAAGAGGGAACTTCACACTTACATTCTTGAGGTTGTGCTCCATAGCCCCGCACACCTCAATATAATGTTTCCATTTCCTCTTCTCCTTTGGAATCTCTATCTTCCTTATTCCCGACAAATAATCTATTGTAAGCGACCCGCTGGAGGTTACATCACCCTTCTTCCTCCCCTTGAGAGCCTTTGCAATCCCCTCTTCAACACTACCCTGAAAAACCACCTCGCCACCGTTCACTCCGGCATAAGGTCCTATATCAATCAGTTCATCCGCACTGCGGATAATCTCCTCATCATGTTCCACAATGAGTACGGTATTTCCCAGATCCCTCAAATCCTTTATCACCTTTATGAGCCTGCCGGTATCCCTCTGGTGCAATCCTATGCTCGGCTCATCCAGAATATAAAGCGAGCCCACCAATGAACTTCCCAGAGAGCTCACCAGATTTATCCTCTGGCTCTCCCCGCCGCTCAAGGTGTTTGCGTGACGGCTGAGGGTAAGGTATCCCAACCCCACATTCTCTATATAGTTGAGCCTGCTGCATATCTCCTTTATGGCCCTCTCTGCAACTGCCGCCTCGTACGGCTCCAGCACAAGTTCCTTAAAGAAAGCATTAAGCGAGGTTATGCTCATATCCATAAGCTCTGCTATTGTCTTCCCTCCTATCCTGACATATCTTGTCTCCTTCCTCAACCGGCTTCCCTCACACTCACGGCACACTGTCTTGCCGGAATAGCGGGCCAGCATATACTTGTACTGTATCTTGTAGCGCATGCTCTCCACCATCTCAAAGAAAGGTGTAATTCCGGTAAACAGGCTGTTGCCCTCCCAAAGGAGCTTCTTCTGTTCTTTTGTAAGCTCAGCATACGGTTTATGTATAGGAAAATCAAACTTATGGGCACACATTATGAACTCCTTGAGGAACTTGCCCATAGTGTCACCCCTCCAGCATGCAACTGCCCCCTCATAAACGGAAAGGGATGCATTTGGAACCACCAGATTCTCGTCAATTCCTATCACGCTGCCGTAACCTCCACATACCGGACACGCACCTACAGGGTTATTGTAGCTGAACATAAGTTCTGTAGGTTTCTCAAAGCGGATACCGTCTGCCTCAAAGAGATTTGAGAACTCATTCATCTGCACTGCGCCCTCCCTTCCTTGCTGCAAAGCAATGAAAAGGCGACCGTTGCCCTCATTGAAGGCTGTCTGTACAGAATCCAGCAACCTTGTCACATCCTCGTATGAGAGTTCTCCAGCACCCGGTGCCACCAGGTACCTGTCTACCATAATGTAGAGCGGATTCCCCGCAAAACTCTCAACATCCTGCAATACGGAATCGAGCCTTACCATCCCCCTCTCCCGGGAGAAAAGCCTGGCATAACCGGCGTCCTTTACAGAGAGGAGTTTCTCCACCTTGTTGGAGTTATCAACCCAATCAATCTCAGAAAGGACAAATGCCGTGATGTTGTCGGGAGTATCATTGTTTATATTCCCGATAAACTCAACCACATCATTTGCCGTATGGCATTTCACCTCCTCCCCGGTAACCGGCGAATAGGTGCGCCCTATCTTGGCATAAAGGAGCCTCAGATAATCATAAATCTCTGTTGTTGTACCCACAGTGGAGCGGGGATTGCGGGTATTTACCTTCTGCTCAATGGCAATGGCAGGGGGAATTCCCTCAATCTTGTCAACTGCAGGTTTCTGCATGCGTCCCAGGAACTGGCGCGCAAACGAAGAAAGGCTCTCGGCAAAACGCCTCTGCCCCTCAGCAAAAAGGGTATCAAAAGCCAGGGAAGACTTTCCGCTGCCGCTCAAACCGCTCATCACAACCAGTTTTCCGCGCGGAATCTTAAGGTCTATTCCCTTAAGGTTATTGGCCCTTGCCCCTTTGATGTATATATATTCCTGTTTTTCCTTCATTACACTCTTTACTTCTGGCTGGTCCTCAATACGGTCTTTACCTCACGGATTTTTTTGAGGGCAAATGTTACCCTGTCCAAATGGGCGTTGTTTCCAACCGAAATACCAATCTCCGCCACAAACTCCGTCTGGTTGCCCGGTTTGCGCCTCTCGGAGATGCTGAATGCACGTATTGATGCATCCTGCTTGTTCACGCAATCCATAATCTGCGCTCCAATTGAGGCATCGCCGTCTCCAATGATCCTCAGGCCAGTCTGGAACTGGGTGGTGTTTGAAACCTGGCGCCATTTAACTTTCTGCAGCCTGTACGGATATTTTTCTATGAGCCTTGCCGCATTTGGGCAAGAGATCCTGTGTATCTTTATACCGCCGGTTGCCGAAACGAACCCAAAGACGTCGTCTCCAAAAATCGGGTTGCAGCATTTGGCCATTGAGAAGCTTATGTTGTTGAGCTTGTCACTGATGATAAGGTAGTCTCCCTCAGAAGATTTGCCCTTTGGTTTGGAGGCAGCCTTCTCCGGTTTGCTGTCGGGAAGATCATTCTCCTCCTGCTCCCCGTTGGTAAGGAACTCCTTCAGCTGCAGAAGGTCTATCTTCTCCTGGTAGATGGCAAGGAATACCTCTGCAGAGGCCCTCATCTTGTAGTGCTTTGCAATATCTGCAAGAACATCGTCATTGAGTTCAAGTTTCCAGTTCTTCATCCTCCTCTCCAGCATCTCGCGGCCCAGGTTCATGAGCTTGTTCTCCTCCTCCTTAAGTTTGGCTTTTATGCGGTTGCGGGCCTTTGAGGAGACAACAATCTTCAGCCAGTCGGCCGAAGGCTTCTGGTTCTTGCTGCTCATTATCTCCACCACATCTCCAGTATGGAGCTCATCCTTTATGGAGGCTATCCTGCCGTTCACTTTTGCGCCGCTGCATTTCACACCAAGGTTGGAGTGGATGTTGAACGCAAAGTCCAGCACACTTGCCCCCTTAGGCAACTGCTTGAGGTCTCCGTTAGGGGTAAATACAAATATCTCGTCAAGCTCTGTCTGAACGGCATTGGTATAAGGGTTGGACTCATTGCTCTCAAGCATGCACTTCACATTCTTCAGCCACTCGTCCAGGCCGTGCACGCTCTTTATACCCTTGTAGCTCCAGTGCGAGGCGTGGCCGTTCTCTGCCATATCATCCATCCTGGCAGTACGTATCTGTACCTCAATGTACGCCCCTTCCCTGTTCTGCACTGTAGTATGCAGAGATTCATATCCGTTAGGTTTTGGATTGGTAATCCAGTCCCTCAGGCGTTTTGTGTCAGGCTTGTACTCCTGTGTTACGCGGGAATATACCTCCCAGCAGTAATCGTGCTCCTTCTCCAACGGCACATCCAGGATAAACCTCATTGCAAAAACATCATAAACCCCTTCAAACGGCACTTTCTGCTTCTGCATCTTCTTCCATATTGAGTAGGCGGTTTTGGTCCTTACCTTAAGCTTGTATTTTATACCGCTCTCATCCAACGATTTCTCCAACGGCTTTACAAACTCCTGCGCCAGTTTCTCCCTGTCCTTCTCCGTAGCCTTGAGCTTGTTGGTGATTGCCCTGTAGTTCTCCGGATCCGAGTGCCTGAAGTAAAGGTCCTCCAGCTCGCTCTTGAGGTTGTACATTCCCAGCTGGTGGGCAAGAGGGATATAGAGCATTATTGTCTCGGTAACCTTGCGCATTATGCTGCTCTTTGGGAAAATGTCCAGGTTACGCATAATCTCAAGCCTGTCGGCGAGCTTAATGAGGGTTACCCTCGGATCCTTTGAGTATGAAACAATGAGTTTCCTGTAGTTCTCCGCCTGCAGTTTGGTATCTTTAGGTGTTATTCCCGATATCTTGTTGAGCCCCTCCACCATGGTTATCACCTCCTGAGGGTACCCTTTGGCAACCTCCTGCAGACGCTCACTGTTTCCTCTTGTTGCCTCGTGGAGGAACACCGCAGCCAAAGCCTCATGCATAAGGCCTATCTCATTGGCCACAATAAGGGCTACACCCAGCGGGTGCTCAATGAACGGGTGCCCGTTACCCCTCAACTGCCCTTCCAGCTCCTTAAGGGCATATCCGTAAGCCCTCTCCACCAGTTCTCTCTGCGGAGCCTCATAGTGCTCCATAACTTTTTTCAAACTCTCCGGTATCATAATCGCCTCATTTTTTTGTTAACAACTCTCCCAAATATTTCATTTCATCCCTGAATTTTGCCGCCCTTATAAAATCAAGTTCTGCGGCAGCCTTCTCCATCTCACGTTTTGCACTTGCCATTGCCTTCTGCAACTGCTCCTTGTCCATATTCTTTATTACTGGATCCTGCAGCACATCAATTTTCTGCTCATCCCTCACATATTCCGTACCACTGATGGTCCTGTCCATAACATTCCTCTCTTTCTTGAGCACCTGGGTAGGGACAATGTTGTTTATCCTGTTGTACTCCTGCTGCTTCTCCCTCCTTCTGTTTGTCTCGTCAATTGTACGCTTCATGCTTTTGGTTATGGTATCGGCGTACATTATCACCAGGCCGTTTATGTTTCTCGCAGCACGTCCGGCTGTCTGGGTAAGGGCTGTCTCGCTGCGCAGGAATCCTTCCTTGTCGGCATCCAGGATTGCCACCAGCGACACCTGCGGCAAATCCAGTCCCTCACGCAAGAGGTTCACACCAATAAGGACATCAAAACGCCCTGCCTGGAAATCTTCAATTATCTCAATCCTCTCCATGGTATCAACATCGGAGTGGATATAGCGGCAACGGACTCCATTCTTCTGCAGATATTTGTCCAGCTCCTCCGCCATCCTTTTGGTAAGGGTGGTTACCAGTACCCTCTCATCCTTCTCAACCCTTATCTGAATCTCCTCAAGAAGGTCATCTATCTGGTCTGCCGTAGGCCTCACCTCAATAGGCGGCTCCAGCAGTCCTGTAGGCCTAACCACCTGCTCCACAATCACGCCGCCACTCTTCTCAAGCTCGTATGGGGCCGGTGTGGCACTTACAAAAACAGTCTGCTTTGTCAGTCCCTCAAACTCGTCGAACTTCAACGGGCGGTTGTCCGCTGCTGCAGGGAGGCGGAAACCGTACTCAATCAAGGTCTCCTTGCGGGAGCGGTCACCTCCGTACATCGCCCTTATCTGCGGTATTGTAACGTGGCTCTCGTCTATGAAAGTTACAAAATCGTCGGGAAAATAATCCAGAAGACAGAAAGGTCTTGTCCCTGCGGAGCGGCCGTCAAAATATCGGGAATAGTTCTCAATGCCGGAACAGTACCCAATCTCCTTAATCATCTCAAGGTCATACTCCACCCTCTGTTTCAGGCGTTTGGCCTCCGCATGTTTCTCTATGCTGTGCAGGTATTCACACTGTTTGAAAAGGTCTTCCTGAATGTTCCATACCGCACTTTTGATTCTTTCTTTGGTAGTACTGAATATATTTGCCGGGAAAATGGAAATTTCATCCACAAACTCCAGAGTGCCTCCCGTTACAGGATCGAACATCTCAATCTCCTCTATTTCATCCCCGAAGAAAATTACACGGCACCCCTTGTCTCCGTATGCAAGATAAATGTCCACGCTGTCACCCTTCACCCTGAATGTTCCCCTCTTGAACTCCACGTCATTGCGGGAGTAGAGGCTGTCCACCAGCTTGTAGAGGAACTGTGTGCGGCTGAACACCTGCCCCACCTTAATTTTAACCGTATTGGAATGGAAATCGGCCGGGTTTCCTATACCGTAAAGGCAGGATACGCTGGAAACCACTATCACGTCTTTTCTTCCCGACAAAAGGGCGCTGGAACAGCTCAACCTCAACTTCTCAATCTCGTCGTTGATGCTCAGGTCCTTCTCAATGTAGGTATCGGTAACCGGCATATAGGCCTCCGGCTGGTAATAGTCGTAATAGGAGACAAAATACTCTACGGCATTGTTGGGGAAGAAGGATTTGAACTCACCATACAGCTGCGCAGCCAACGTCTTGTTGTGGCTGAGAATGAGGGCCGGCCTCTGCAGCTTTTCAATGACATTGGCCATAGTGAAGGTTTTGCCGGAACCGGTAACTCCCAAAAGGGTTACCGCCTCCTGCCCCTCCTTTATGGCCTGCGCTATCTCCTTGATTGCATTTGGCTGGTCTCCAGTAGGTTTATATGGTGATTCTATCCTAAAATCCATTACCGTAATTTACCCGTTTTTGAACCGGGTAAATTTACGAATTTTCAATGACATTACCATACCGGGACGAAAATAAAACAGAAAGCTAGTTCTTCCTCCGCACTATCTTCTCAACGTAGTGGTACTGCCTGTCTGCAGATTTTCCTTCAATTTCTATTCTGTAGTCAGATGCCGAATCTGTGGTGTAGAAGCTTATCCATGCTTCGCCGTTGGCATCTACCTTAACTGAAGGGTTCCAGTAAAGGGTAATCCTGTTGTCCCTGGCTGCGGTTCTGCGTGCCTCGGCGCTGTTGTATTTAGGGGCATAGAATTTCACAGGTTTCTGCCAGCCCAAAGGATAGTCGCAAGAGACATTGTATGGAACCTTGTTTGTCTTAACGTGAGGTTTTGTCCTTACCATCAGTACAGGATATGGATTTACATCTCCGGAGTCAAATGACGGCTGGAATGCCGCAGCAGATACTCCAGATACATATATCATTGATTCCACCTGCGAGAGCGGCAATGAAAGCACTGTATTTACAGCCTCCTCAGGATGTATGAAACTTCCGTTGAGGTATACAAGTACAAGTCCGTATCTTCCCGGTCTTGTAACCTGGCCACCTGCCATTGAACCTGCGGATGATTTTGGTCCTATCAATGATCCCGACGGAACTCCACCTGCATCTGCCGTTGTATCCGCTGTACGCACTTTTGCATAATCGGGAACAGAGATGTTCTCTCCAACATCACCGAATACCTCCCTCACTCCCGAATAGGTTGCTGCCACATACGCAGAAACGGTATAGCTCTCCGCATATGATTTCATTGCAAGGGTATCCCTGTACCACTCCCTCTTGATAGGGTAGTTTGCTATTGGTGAAGGGGAGTTTTTAGGGGTAATCAGCTGTGATGTCACAACTACAGGATCAAGTTCATACTCCAATGCATGGTCAATGTCATCATTGTTGTAATAGATATGCTCAACCACCTTCTTGTACTCGTCTGAATATGTGACACCTTCCGGTTTTACAGGGTATTTGAAAACAGGGGCATAATACTCCTGCATAAGCTCAGGGGTCTGGCGGATGCTTCTTCCGTTCTTGCCCACTGCACTAATAATGAAACGGGTTCCCTCAGGGAAGTTTACATCATGAAGCACAAAATATCCAGAGTCTATCTGTCCCATAGCCTTGAACCCTATTGAAGGGGCAAGGAATGAAACTATGGCCCTGTTGGTAAGGCCTGTCATGTTCACAACCTTTCCAAAGAGTGTCTGCTGGTACTCTTTTCCAAAATGTGGAACCTCACTCTTGCCCTGTACTATCTTAGGAAGGTCATAGTATCTCCAGCCCTGGGTCTGCATAAGCATGTCTCCCCTCTGCATCCTCTTTGAAAGTGGAATTGAGCGGTTGAAGTAATATGCGATATCCTCAACATATCCCTGCAATTCACTCTTGAGGAGCATATACGACTCCATTGTGGTGTTCTCAAGATTCAGTGCGGTACCGGCATCTGTTACAGCTACAGAGAAGTTGCTTGTTGAGTCGGCCATACCCTCTGGAAGCTTGATTGAAACGTTAACAAGATCCCTTCTGCCATACTCCTCCTTGTCGGTATCTATGCTCATTGCCTCTTCATTGCATGGAAGAACAACAAACGGCCTCTCCGCATATACCTGCCCTTTAAGGTCTACTACAGAGATTGAGTGGATACCTGCAGAAAGGGCCTTTGGCTGTATTGTAAGCCTCTCGGCTACCCTCTGGAGAGGTTTTGTATAGTATACTTCAGAGCCGTTGTGCAGCACTGCCATAAGGCCGTTGGCCAACAATGACTCCGATGTAATTACCGAAAACCTGAAGAAATCCTTCTCCGAGTACTCCTTCTCCGATGAGATGCCCGCAATACCGTTGATTGCAACTCCTGTAGCCACAGGTGCAGGCAATTTTACAAGACTCGAATAACCGGTTGTATCTGTAACGGTTGCAGAGAGTTCCTGCAACGGGATGTTTGGAATTACAATCTTGCCGAATCCCAGAGAATCGGTTGCATACTGGGTAAGTACGTTTCCGGATGCATCCAGCACATCTCCCGATACTGCAGCACCGGTCCCCTTGGAGCTGATGCTCCTTATGTAGATGGTTGCATTGGTTCCTGCCAGGGCGTTTCCGCTTTCGGGAAGGAACTGCACATCATACCTCTCTTTCTTTGCCTCCTTTTTCTCAAGTTTCTCCTTCTCAAACGGTGAAAGCTCCCCTATGCGCAGATAATCTGCCTTGCGTTTCACCTCATTCTCCTTCATTACGGCAACTGTCTTGTCCTTTATGGGATTGGTGATCTCAACCTCCTTGTAGAACATGTACTCAACCGGGCGGTTAAGCATCCAGTAGGTATATCCCCTCAAAACTGCACGTCCGGTAGAGTTCATCTCCGGAACAACAATATGCCCCTGAAAAGTCTCCCCTATACGGCGGAGCTTTTTCCTCACCACAACCTTCTGCTCATATTTGGCAAAATTTGATATGCTGGCATCGTCGCGGATAAGCTGGTCACAAATCAGCTCCACGTAAATATAGTTGGACTCGTCAAACTCGGCAGCATACGAAGCATTCTCAACATAACCGCTGATCCAGATGGTATCCGTCACAAAATAGACATCCTTGTCGGTATGCAGATAAACCTTCTCCGGTGAAAGCAACTGCGAGTAGTTGTGGAACATATCTACCGGATTGTTCTGCTCCTGCGCATACAAACCTTTGCCTACAAACAGCAGCAACAAACCAATTATAGAAAAAAGGGCTCTTCTCATAAAATTATTATTGAAATAAAACTTTGCAAGTTAATACAAAAATCGGTTAGTTATCCATTTTATTCCCGACAATCTGGCTCCTTTCCACAAATTTTTCCACATAATGGTACTGTCCGGAAGCAGACCGTCCCTCAACCTCAATCCTGTATGCCGATTTTGAATCGGAAGTATAGAATGTCACCTCCGCCTCTCCGGCCCCGTCAAGCTTCACTGAAGGGTTCCAGTAAAGGGTAATCCTGTTGTCCCCCTTCCTGCTCGCGGCAGCCTCCGGGTTGTCATATTTTGGAGAATAGAATTTCACCGGCTTCTGCCAGCCCATAGGGGAAGCGCTTGAGACATTGTAAGGGACAAGATCTGTCCTGGTATGGGGCTTGAGCCTTACCATAAGTACAGGGTCGGGATAAAACGGAGTCTCATTCATCCTTACGGCCCTCGCCCTCTGGAAAGGGGCCGCAGAGAGTCCCTGCACATAAACAATTGACTCAAAATTGGCCACAGGAGAATTTAAAATATGATACCCTTCGCCCTCAAACAGCTCCATGCCGTTCACAAATATCACCACCTGTCCTGTCCTTGAACCGGGCGACATCCTTGTTGCCGGAGCAATCTTCAATCCAAAAAGCTTGTCGTGCCCGTTATAACGCACCTGGGAATAAGTCTCCTGCACATACTGCCCCAGGGTATAATTCCTTGCATAAGGCTTCATGTCGGAACTGTCGCGGTACCACTCCCTTTTCAGAGGGTAGTTTGGTATTACACAAGGAGAATTCTTTGGGGTTATCCTCTGTGTTGTAACAACCACGGGATCAAGCTCAAACGCCATGGCATGCTGCCCGTCATCCCTGGTAAAATATATGTTTTCAACAACTTTACCGTACTCCGGAGTATATTTCACCTTTTCCACCCTCTGCGGATAGCGGTACAGCGGTGCAAAATAATCATCCTGCAAAATTGGGGTATGGCTCGTACTCTTTCCGTTCTTTCCAATGGCACTTACAACAAACTTTGTCCTCTCCGGAAAATCAATATCCTTGAGTACGAAATAGCCGGAATCCACCTGCCCCATGGCGGTAAAGTTGATTGATTTTGCAATGAACGAAACCGTTGCCTTCCTGCTCAGGCGGAGCGGATTCATCACCTTCCCAAAAAGGGTCTGCCTGTACTCCCTTCCAAAATAAGGGGCAGGTGTCTTACCCTGCACAATATCCTGGATATCATAATACCTCCATCCCTGGGTCTGCATAAGCATGTCGGCCTTTGCCATCCTCTCACCCAACGGCACATCACCATTGAAATACCACCCGAGATTCTCTATATAGCCACCAAGCTCGCTCTTGAGCAACATATAAGATTTGATGTTGGTACTCTCCCAATTCTCCACAATACCTGCATCTGTAACTGAAACGCTCAAATTACCGGTACTGTCACACATCTCCTTAGGCAGCCTTATCTTTACGGAAACTTTCTCCCTCTTTCCATACCTCTCCTTATCAAGCTCCACACCAAGTGGCTCCGGACCGTCAGGCAACACCACAAACGGGCGCTCCGCATAAACATTTCCCATAAAATCCATAACCGAAACGGAGTGTATTCCTGCTGTAAGATCTCCCAACCTCAAGGAAATCACCTCCAGCTCCTTCACTACAGGCTTCCTGTAATATATCTCGGACCCGTTGTGCAGCACCACAAACGGATACCTCTCCTGGAGCACTGCAGAACTCCTTATCTGCAGATGCAGCATATCATCAGCAGAATACGAAACATCAGAAGAAATACTCATGGTACCGGTAATTGTCGCCCCTGCATCCAATGACCTCTGCAACTGTACCTTCATCCCCTCGTATCCGCTGCTGTCCCTCACCGAAGCATAAAGTTTCCCCTGCGGCAATGAAGGTATCATTACCTTTCCGAATCCCGACGAATCTGTCCTGTATCCCGTTACGGTATTTCCTTCAGCATCGTTAATCTCCCCGAACACACTCTCCCCCGCACCCATAATTCCAATGCTCCTGACATATATCACTGCAGGCTGACCGGCAATATAGTTTCCGCTTTCGGGAAGGAACTGCACGTCATACCTCTCCTTAACCTCAGTAATCCTCGGCTGTTTTGCAAACGGAGCCTCCTCTCCCAAGCGCATATACTCCTTCTTGTCCCTCACATTCCTCTCGGACATCCTGTCCACCAGCTTGTCTTTCATGGGGTTGGTAAGTTCCACCTCCTTGTAGAACATATATTCTGCAGGGCGGTTCATCATCCAGTAGGTATATGCACGGATTATACCCCTTCCGGTAGAGTTCATCTCAGGAACCACAAGGCACCCGGAGAAAGCATCTCCAATCCTTTTTATCTTTGCCCTTGCCACCACGCTCGGCTCATACTCCGCATAGCGGTTCCATTCTGCCCAGCTGCGGTAAAGCTGGTCGTTGATGAGCTCCACATATATATAGTTCGATTCCTCAAACTCGCTGTTGTACGAAGCATTCTCAACATAACCGCTGAACCATATGGTATCAGTGGCAAAATATACATCCTTGTCCGTATGCAGATAGACCTTCTCCGGGGAGAGCAACTTTGTATATTCATGGAACCTCTCCTGCTGTACCTCACCCCTCTCCTGCGCAAAAGAAGAAACAAATGATACTCCCAATAGCACTCCCACCATCAGAATTCTTAAACCTGCAACCAATGTCTCCATTCTCATAATATATCCGTTTTTGTGTTTTCTATTGCAAAATTACCCGAATATAGTTTTACACAATCATATTTGCTTAAATTTATTCCACTGGTTTACAGCTATTTATCAAAAATTTTAAGGTGTTAAACTTTCCAGTGTTTTACATCGGCTATTTTTAGTAAATTTACACAGTTTTTAACCCGAATTTTTAATAAGCGTAAAATATGAAAAGGATTTTAGGATTTTCTGCAATGGCGGCAATGATAGCCCTTGCAGTTGGTGCCAATGCTCAGTCTGCGGATAAACTTATTGTAAAAAGAGGAGAGGTTGACACCGTTTACAAAGCAAAACACCTTGTAGCCGGTCTTGCAGACCCTGCAGGCAAAGTACAGGTCAACGGGGAGAATGTTAAAGTATATAAAACAGGAACCTGGGCTGTGGAGCTCCAGTTGAAGGAGGGAAACAACACCATAGAGGTAGCCAGCGGCAACGGCAACAAGACATTTGATGTTTTCTACAGCACAACTCCAAAAGAGAGGAAGAGGGATTTGGCAAAAGAGGCTGCAGAGGCAGAAAAGGCAAAATTCTACCCTACAAGCCTTAAAGTAAAGACAAAACAGTACTCATACCTCAACTATGGAGCAGGTACAGACCGTTTGGGCGGAGCCAAAATAAACTACCTTCCGGAGGGGATAACAATGTTTGCAGATGCGGAGAATGCAAACCTTTACAGGGTAAGGCTATCCCAGAACAGATATGCCTATATTCCAAAAAGCCAGGTAGATGTTGTAGGGAAGGCAAATGAGGGTTATGATTTCATGCAGGAGAATGTTGTATTGAGCGGAAGCTCAACTGCATACAATATGGGCAGCTTCGACCGCGTATCCATTGGCGTAGGCGGCAAGAAACCTTACATTGTAAAGGAGTACACAGATCCCCACAAGATTGTGGTTGACCTTTACGGCGTACAGTGCAACTCAAACTGGCTTACCCACAAATCCGGCCTTAAGAGTGTGGACAACATTGACATTGAGAGCATTGATTCAGATGTAACAAGGGTAACCGTATACCTCAAGACCAAGAGTTCATGGGGCTTCTCAATGAACTATCAGGGCAACAGCCTCAACCTGGACATCAAGCACGTTCCTGCCTCATTGCAGATGAAGAACCTTACCATTGGAATTGATGCCGGACACGGAGGGCCACAGAGCAACGGTGCAGTTGGCTTGAGCGGACTTAAGGAGAAGGACATGAACCTTGATATGGCTTACCAGCTTAAAGGTATCCTTGAGAAACAGGGTGCAAAAGTTGTCCTTTCAAGGGAGGTTGACGAGGGAATGACTATCCGCGAGAGACAGGACAAGTTCATTGAAAACAAATGTGACATTGTAATCTCAATCCACTGCAACGCAGGCGGCGGCCCACTTTCAACCCTTGGGACCAGCACATACTACAGGTATAACGTGTACAAGCCTCTTGCAGAGGATATCCTGGGATATCTTCTTGAAATGGAGGGTGTGAAGAACTTTGGAATGGTAGGCAACTTCAACTTCTCATTGAGCGCCATTACAGATTTCCCTTGCGTACTTGTAGAGACACTCTTCATCTCAAGCTTGTGGGAGGAGGAGCAGCTTGCAGACCCTGCATTCCGCAAGGCCATGATGGAAAACGTTGCCAAAGGTCTAAACGACTACATCAAGGAGTGCCGCATAGCTGAAGGTCAGGCAAAGAAATAACCGGTTGCAAACAATTGCCCGTATAACTGGAGAAGCTGGCCAAACGGTCAGCTTCTCTGTATTTCACAAAGCCTCAAGAGATTATATCTCCACCTTTATCACGCTGCCGTAATCGTCGAGGGAGGAGAATGCTTCTTCAGGTTTGAGGAGGCCTGAGAGGATTTTTGCACAGATGAGGACACCGCCGTGGCAGAAGCAGAGGATGTTCCTTTTTCCCGATAACTTCTGTTCCTTTAAAAACTCTGCCACCCTATTGAACTGGTCTTCGAATGACTCTCCGCCGGTAGCCCTTACGTGAAGGTAATCCTCAAACCACTCCTGGAGACGGGGGTCCTGTATGGTATTGTAATCCTGCCCCTCCCACTCACCGAAGTTTATCTCCATGATGCGGGGTTCGCGTACCGCATCCCCGTAGCCGCAGAACTCAGCCAGGCGGGTTGCACGGCTCAAAGGGCTGGTATATACTGCATCCAGGATGGATTTATCGGGAAGAACGGCATCAAGCCTTCCGGCAACTGCCGCTGCCTCCTGGGGGAAAGTCTCCTTAAGGGGGACATCTGTTTGCCCATAGCACATTCCGCGGGGCACATCAACTGCCGTGTGTCTTACAAGATATACATTCATGTTACAGCTGTACATTTAGAATTGCCAACGAGGCAATGTAGAATGAAAGTTCGCACAAAAGGAATGAAGCACCGCAACAATCGCCGGTGTATCCCTGGATTTTCCTTTTCATATACCATACCAGCAGCAGGAACAGAACACAAGGTACAGCTGCTGCATAAATTGCGGCAAACGGGATATAAAGGGTATAAATGCCCCACATGAGCAATGCTGCAGATACAAGGTTTACAACAAATATTGCCACAGGCATCCTGTTGTATATGAGTTTGTTCTTGCTCTCCTCCTCCTTTCGGGAGTAAGGCAAAAGGTTAACTATGTTGCTTGAAATGAACTTGCAGAAAATGTCTCCGCAGAAGAAAAGCGAAGCGGCTATTGCTAAAGGCATGCTGGAGAGAACCGCTACAAGCAATGCAAAATAAAATATGAGTCCAAGCACCCCATAGCTCCCTATGTGGGAATCCTTCATTATCCTCAGGATGCTCTCCTTGTCCCTGCCCCCTCCAAATCCGTCAAAGAAATCTGCCAGGCCATCCTCGTGGAGTGCCCCTGTTACCAGGACACGAGCTGCAATACCAAGGATCACCGCCACCACAGGAGGTAGGAAAAATGATGCACCAAGCATTACCCAGGCACCAATGCCTCCGGTAATGATTCCCGCCCAAGGCCAGAAATTCACCACATTTTTGAAATACTCCTTCTCTACATCTGCCAGCCTCCAGAACGGGAGCCTTGTAAAGAACATGAATGCTGCAAGGATATGTTTCATATTAGAAATACTTTTTAACGGCAGCCTGCGCAAAGCTGTCCATCTGGTTTATCATGTTTACCGCAGAAACCACTATAGGAAAGGCACAAATAGCACCACTACCCTCTCCCAGCCTCAAGCCAAGGCTAAGTATAGGTTTTGCACCAAGCACATCAAGCACCCTCCTGTGCCCTGTCTCGTCTCCGCAATGGCCGTAAATGGCATAATCTGTAACCGCAGGATAAAGCTCCCGTGCTGCCAGAATGCAGTTTGTCATAATGAAACCGTCCACCAGGATTGTCATTCCAAGCTCCGCAGCCCTCAACATTCCACCCACTGCCATAACCATCTCGTACCCGCCGAACCACCTCATTATCTCCATCACATATTCCCTGTTTCCTCCCGACAAATGGCCGGCACCGGCACTCTCTCTCTTCCCGAAAGATTTGCTGAACTCCGTTCCCTGTGCATTCTCATAATTTGCCGCAGCTCCCATAAGCACATCCACCTTATGCTGCAGACCGGCACCTACAACTCCGCTGCCAGCACCCACGCACTCTTTCAAAGGGATGCCGCCAAGGTAACTCATCCACATGGAAGATGGGGAAGTATTGCCAGCACCCATCTCTCCAAAAGAAACTATATTGCACCCCTGGGCATAAACGGCATCAACCTGCTCTGCCCCACGTTCAATAGCCAGCTCCATCTCCTCCTGTGTCATTGCCGGCTCATACAGGAAGTTGCGTGTTCCCTTGCGGATTTTGGCATCAATGATTCCGCATCCTGCAGGGAAGTCAAAATCTGCACCGCTGTCAACCACATTCAACTTGAAGCTGTGCTGTGCACAAAGGAAACTTATACCGGCCCCTCCCTGCACAAAATGCCCCATCTGCTGCCAGGTAACCTCCTTTGGAGTACAGCTCACCCCCTCGGCAAGAATTCCGTGGTCAGCACCAAAAAGTATATGCTGCGGATTCCTCAGCTCCGGACTCAGGCTCTGCTGAATAAGGCCTACCTGCAATGCCAGTTCCTCCAGCATCCCCAAAGATCCTTTAGGCTTGGTAAGATTGTCAATCTTGTTCTGCAACGCCTCCCTTATACCCGCATCCGGGCTCTGTATATTGAATTTTCTCATATCTGCTATTTTATCTTAACTGGAATTCCGCTCACCATAAAAACCACCTCATCTGCCCTTGAGGCTATATATTGGTTAAGCCATCCCAGCAAATCTGTAAACTGCCTCTGCACCTTGTTCTCAGAAACACCGCTAAGGCCTATCTCATTGGTAACAAACACAAAAGTTGCATCCTGCTCCACAAACCTGTCAAACTCCCCCTTTACTGCCTCCAATGTCCTTTCAACCAGGCTTACAGAACGTTCAGCCTCCTCTGCCGACATTGTTGACTTAACCTCCCCTCCAATTCCTTCACTCAAATCAAAAAAGAAGTTTGTACTCCACAACGTAACACAATCAATAAGTACAACCCTCCCCTCCACATTATGGTTTCCAAGAAACTTGGGTTCCTCAACGTTTATCCACTGAGCACCTCTCCTCTCCTTATGTATCTGTACCCTGCGGGCAAACTCCTCATCCCAGATGCGTGATGTAGCCATATATACAGCCCTGCCGTCACCGCCCTGTGCTGCAGCCATCTCAAGGACCATCTTCTCCGCATATGTACTTTTGCCGGAACGCTGTCCGCCGGTAACAAGTATAATCCTCTTCATAACACCGTTACCCCCTGCTTATTTTAAGTTTGTACCACAACCAGTTGGGAATCATTTTCCAGAATCCCACAACAATTGCCCATTTCCAGTCTATGACAGCAGAATTCTTTCTCTTGTCAATTGCCCTCTTTATCCTTTTGGCAGCATAATCCAATGTCATGGTCATAGGATATTTGCGGTCCTTTATGAAATCTGTAGCAATGAATCCTGGCTTGATTACGGTAAAGCCCATATCCCATCCTTTAATGGATGCCAACTGCCTCATGGACTCCAGATACCTCACCTGATACATCTTGGTAGCGGAATATGACGCACTCACTCCCAACCCTTTTGTAGAGGCAATTGATGAAATTGTTGCAAACTGCACATGGTGGCCGGCCTTGCTCCCGTACTCTACCACCGCCGCAACAACACTGGTAAAGCCCGTTACATTCACATCTATGGTACGGTATTCAATATCCATGTCAAACTCAACATTCTGCTTGCCCATACCGGAACAGTAAACCACAAGATCTGCCCCCTGCAATGCCTCCACCATTTGATTGAACTGATCCCTGGAGTTGTCTGTCACATCCACCTGGAAAGGGAAAATATTGTGGGGAAACTGCCTCTGCATCTCCTTAAGGTTGTCAATCCTGCGTGCCGCCACAGCAACTTTATCTCCTTGCTCCGCATACATGCAGGCCAAAGCCTTTCCTATTCCCGACGAAGCGCCATATATGATTATCCTTTTCATTTACCGTACTGTATATTTTTACAAAAATAACTATAAATTTGTATCAATAATCAACAAATCACCAAAGCCATGATTACATTTTTGGTTTCCATAACATTGCTTGTAGCCGGTTATTTCACTTACGGAAAATACATCAACAAAATGTTCGGTGCAGACCCTTTGAGACCAACTCCTGCCACAGAAATGGCTGACGGAGTAGATTACCAGACATTGAAGCCATGGAAAATCTTCATTATCCAGTTCCTGAACATTGCAGGCCTGGGCCCCATCTTCGGTGCCATAATGGGTGCGGCATACGGCCCCATTGCATACCTGTGGATTGTATTGGGATGCATTTTCATGGGAGCTTCCCACGATTATGTCTCAGGAATGCTCTCCCTCAGGATGAAAGGTGCAAGCCTCAATGAAGTGATAGGAAAATATCTGGGCAAAGGATTTACAAAATTCATAACTGTTGTAATTGTCCTCCTTCTGTTTGCGGTTGGAACCTCATTCATCAGCGGCCCTGCCGGCCTGCTCCACCAATTGTCGGGATGGAACATAAATGTTTGGCTTACACTAATATTCATATACTACATAATTGCAACCCTGCTCCCAATTGACAAGATAATAGGTTCCATTTACCCGTATATGGGGGCAATCCTGCTGTTTATGGCCGTTGCCATTGGAGGCACACTGCTTATAAAAGGATTCTCCGGGGAACTGAACCTTGTTGAGCTCACCCCTGCAACATTCCACAACTACAAATCAAACGGCAGCGAGTATATGCTCATTCCAATGCTGTTCATAGTGATTTCTTGCGGTGCAATAAGCGGATTCCACGCCACCCAGTCGCCACTCATGGCACGCTGTATGGGCAACGAGAAATACGGCAGGCCCATCTTCTACGGAGCAATGATAGCGGAAGGTGTTGTAGCCTGCATATGGGCAACTGCTGCAATGGCATATTTCGGCGGCCCCGAGCAGCTTAACGCCATGGCAGATGCGGGAAACACCCCTGCCATAATTGTAAACAAAATTTGTGAAGACTGGCTTGGATCATTCGGGGCTATAATTGCCATCCTTGGCATTGTCGTTTGCCCTGTAACTTCAGGCGATACGGCATTCCGCAGCTTGAGGCTCATCCTTGCAGATGCAATGGGCTACTCGCAGAAACCTGTAAAGAACAGGATCATCATTTGCCTTCCAATATTCCTTGTGGCATTTGTCAGCTGCAATGTTGATTTCTCAATAATCTGGACATACGTGGGAATTACCAACCAGCTGCTGGCAGCCACAACACTGTGGGCATGTGCAGTATACCTTGCAACCACCGGCAAGAACCATTGGACAATGTCGCTTCCGGCAATGTTCATCACATACATGAGCGTCTGCTTCCTGCTCATCGCACCTAATGTACAGGGAGGTCTCAACCTGCAACCGGCAATCGGATACATAGGAGGAGGCGTTGCAGCACTTGCATGCGCAGCACTTTTCTTCAAAAAAGTTGCTTCCCGATAAATTATACCTTCGTTTTTTATACACATTCCCTGCGTGACTCAAGTACCTTCGTTCATGCCCGTCTGAGGCTGCTCGGATGAAAAAATCATCTTGACGGCGAACTCCTCCTTTTAGCCATCCTCCGGATGTCTAACGTCGTCAAACACGCGCCGTCACGGGACGATGATTTTTTCACCCTC
>JAFOER010000097.1 GCA_017380095.1 Bacteroidales bacterium | reverse complement strand
GACGGCATGAATGTGGCAGACGAATTGCAGGAACTGTCCATTAGAGAATGTACCTGATTCCCTTGAAAGGATAAGTCTGCACAGTTCCGTCCTGGTGCTCGAGGATTACGCAGCCGTAGGGGTCTACGCCGGTGATGCGGGCGGTTATGGTGCGGCCGGCTGCCATTTTTTCTACAGGCATGTCTGCAGGGGCATTTGTCTCTATTTCAATGAATTGGTGCCATTCGCCCAGCCTGTAGAGGTTGGCGATGTATTCGTGCCCTAGTTCCTGGGCACATCCCTCCTCCAGCTCGGAGTAGGCAGTGAAGATGTATCCCAGCAGCGTTGATAATTCTTCCCGACGGTTGTAACTTTTCTGCGGGGGCACAACGTTACCAGAGTCACCCGATTTGCCCGAGTCACCCGATTTGCCGGGAGTGTGGCAGGAGTTGTCGGGAATATCTGTTTCCAGCAGCAGTGAGGTGGGGTTGGGGGCGTCACTGGAGAATTCACGCTGGTTGAGGTTGAGGCCGATGCCCACGATGCTGGCTGACATTTTGTCAGCGCTGATGGAGTTTTCTATGAGCATGCCGCAAATTTTTCTGTTCCCAATGTATATATCATTGGGCCATTTTATTTTTGCTTCCAACCCTTTGCTGTTGAGGTACCTGAGTACTCCCAATGAGGCAATCTGGGAGATGAGGAACTGCTGGGATGGGTGCAGGAATGTTGGCCTTAGCAGTATTGTAAATGTAAGGTTTTCAGCTGCTTTGCTTTCCCATTTGTTGCCTCTTTGCCCTCTTCCGGCTGTCTGGAAATCAGCTACCCACACGCTGCCGTGCGGTGCGTCTGCCAATTCCCTGTTTGCCTGCGAATTGGTGGAGTCTATGGTTTGGTACCACTTTATGCCAAGATTTTTCTCCATAATTATTATTGGCCAAATTTTTGCTGTATCTTTGCATGGCAAAAATAATGATTTACACTTAAAAATTATAGAAAGTGGCAGTTAAAAAAGAGACAACAAAAGGTGCGGCTTCTCTAAAGAAGAGAGTGGCTGCTAAAAAGGCGACAGCAGTGAAAGAAGAGAAAGTGGTGGAGATTTTGGGCCCTACAGAATTGGCAATCAAGACCATTGTTGAGGCAATACAGGATAAGAAAGGAAAGAATGTGTGTACATTGGACCTTACCAATGTGGGTACTTCAATTTGTGACCATTTTGTGGTCTGCAATGCGGATTCTACCCCTGCAGTTCTTGCAATTGCAGACAACATTGAGGAGGAGATGCTTGTAAAATGCAATACAAAGGTGTTGCGTCAGCAGGGTAAGGAGAATGCATTCTGGATTATCATGGACTATTCAGATATAGTAGTGCACATTTTCCAGACAGAGTACCGTGAGTTCTACCGTCTGGAGGATTTGTGGGCAGATGCAGAGAAGAAGGTATACGAAGACGAGGAGTAAAAGATGGCTAAGAAAAAGAAACAGCAGCAACCTAAATTTAATGCAGTATGGATATATGTTCCCCTGTTGGTTATGATTGGGTACATGTATTTCTTTGGTGCAAACAACGGTGGTCCGGTTAAGACTGAGTGGCTGAAGGTTAAGGAGCAGATGATTCCCCAGGGAGATGTTGAGAAGATTGTTTTTGTAACTAACCAGAATCTGGCCGAGGTTTCCATAAAGACAGACAGCCTCTCAAAATACAAGAACCTTTTTGGAGGCAAGGAGCCAAAGTTCGGCCCCCATTTCTTCTTTAAGGTATCGGACAATTTTGAGGCGGAGCAGCAGTTTGAGCAGGCAAGGAGCGCACTTCCTGCAGAGAAGAGATTCTCAGTGGAGACAGAGGAGAGAACCAATTATTTTGGAAAGGTTATGGACTGGCTCCTCTTCCCGATAATTCTTCTTGCATTGTGGTTCTTCCTTTTGAGGAACATGTCAAAGAATGTTGGCGGCGGCGGTGCCGGTGGCGGCGGAATCTTCAATGTAGGGAAGTCGCAGGCAAAACTTTTTGACAAGGACAACCATACCAAAGTTACATTCAAGGATGTGGCGGGTCTGGAGGAGGCCAAGATTGAGGTTATGGAGATTGTGGATTTCCTCAAGAATCCAGCAAAATATACCGCTTTGGGAGGAAAGATTCCTAAAGGTGCACTTCTTGTAGGCCCTCCGGGTACCGGTAAGACCCTGTTGGCAAAGGCCGTTGCAGGTGAGGCAAACGTTCCTTTCTTCTCAATATCGGGATCGGACTTTGTGGAGATGTTCGTAGGTGTGGGTGCTTCCAGAGTGAGGGACCTTTTCAAACAGGCAAAGGAGAAGGCTCCGTGCATTGTGTTCATAGACGAGATTGATGCTGTAGGCAGGGCCAGAGGCAAGAATACAGGATTTTCGTCAAATGATGAGCGTGAGAACACCCTTAACCAGCTGCTTACTGAGATGGACGGCTTTGGTACAAACAGCGGTGTCATTATATTGGCTGCAACCAACCGTGCAGATATCCTTGACAAGGCACTTATGAGGGCCGGCAGGTTCGACCGCCAGATATATGTGGATCTTCCTGAGCTTAAGGAGAGGGAGGAGATTTTCAAGGTGCATCTGGCAAAATTGAAGCTTGAGCCGGAACTTGATACATCATTCCTTTCAAAACAGACCCCTGGATTCTCGGGTGCGGACATTGCAAATGTATGTAATGAGGCTGCCCTTATTGCGGCAAGGAAGAACAAGAAGTATGTTGAAAAACAGGATTTCCTTGATGCAATAGACCGTATAGTTGGCGGCCTGGAGAAGAGGAGCAAGATTATCCCTCCTGCAGAGAAGAGGACAATTGCATTCCACGAGGCTGGCCATGCTACAGTAAGCTGGCTCCTTCCTAATGCCAATCCTCTTTTGAAGGTTACAATCATCCCTAGGGGCAAGGCTCTTGGTGCAGCATGGTATCTTCCTGAGGAGAGACAGATCACTACCCGTGAGCAGATGATGGAGGAGATGGCTGCAACAATCGGCGGCCGTGTGGCAGAGGAGATTGTAAACGGAAAGATCTCTACCGGAGCACTTTCAGACCTTGAGAAGATAACCAAGCAGGCATACGCTATGGTAAGCTATTTTGGTATGAGCGACAAGGTGGGACACCTTTCATTCTATGATTCACAGGATGGCTACAGTTTCAACAAGCCATACAGCGAGAAGACTGCTGAACTTATAGACAAGGAGGCCAAGGAGCTTATTGATGCGGCACACAGAAAGGCGCATGAGGTTCTTGAGGCCAATATGGAGGGGCTTACCAAACTTGCCAACCTTCTTCTGGAGAGGGAGGTAATCTTCACCGAGGATATGGAGAATATCTTTGGTCCAAGAAAGCCGAAGGACGGCGAGGAGCAGAAACCGGAAGTTGTTGCACCAGAAATTGCAGAAGTTCCGGAAACTGTTGCATAAGACTAGAAAACTTGATCTGACAGATAGATGAAAAACTTTATAATAAGGACCATAAGCGGCCTTGCGTTTACAATATTGGTGATAGGTTCCATCCTGTATGGACCTGTCGCCTTTGCTGTTGTTTTCGGTATCATAATGACAGCTGCAGTGAGTGAGTATCTGAACATAACCATCGGGAAGAAAAAGGAGAATGTCATTGCAAGGGCATTGACAATTGCAGCGGCAATAATCCTGTTTGTAAATGTGTTCCTTGTGGTGGCATACGGATATGATCCTTTGTACATCCTTTTTGCAATATTGCCGGTTTTGGGAATATTCATTTCAAATTTGTATGTGAAGGGTTACAATGTGCATCAGACAAAAGAGGAAAACGGTGCGGCTGTAAGGGTTGCCAACGGATATGAGGCTTATCCTTTCACTTTGGGAGCGTTGGTTTATGTGGCGCTTCCTTTCTCTCTGATGTCGCTTGTACTGTACGACAAGAGCGGCGTATACAACGGAAATATTCTCCTGAGCATGATGGTAATGCTTTGGTGTACAGATGTGGGGGCATATCTTCTTGGTTCAACCCTCGGGCAGATGTTCGGACACAGGCTTTTCCCTTCAATATCGCCCAAAAAGAGCTGGGAGGGCTTTTTCGGAGGCCTGGCCTGCTCTGTTGCAGGAGCCGTAATACTCAGGGCAACAGGCCTGTTGGAGCTTTCTTTGGCAGATGCTATTGTTGTTGGAGTTATTATTTGTATCTTTGGCGTGTTGGGAGATTTGGTAGAGTCGCAATTAAAGCGTAATTTTGGAGTTAAGGACTCAGGAAAGATTATGCCGGGACACGGTGGTATGCTTGACAGGTTTGACGGAGCTTTGCTCGCTTTCCCGGTAGCCATCATCTACATAATATTCTTTGCAGCCTAAATAAAACTTAACCTATATATCTGTTTATGAAAGTTCACAAAGAAGGTTACAACATCATTGCAGTAGCGTTCATCATTGCAGCTGCAGTTGTCCTTGGATGCTATTACCTACTCGGATGGGGTCTGTTCACCCAAATATTGTCGGGAGTGGCATTGGTAATATTTGCATTTGTAGTGCGTTTTTTCAGGGTTCCCAAAAGGACATTGGTTGTAGACAAGGATCTTGTAGTTGCTCCGTGTGACGGTAAGGTTGTCCTCATCCAGGAAGTGGAGGAGAACGAGTATCTCAAGGAGAAGTGCCTGCAGGTTTCCATCTTCATGAGCGTGTTCAATGTGCATGTGAATTACTATCCTGTAAGCGGAAAGATTCTATACAGCAAGCATCACCAGGGTGCGTACATTGTTGCAGCATATCCCAAGGCTTCTGAACTTAATGAGCGTACAAGCATTGCCGTTGAGACAGCTTCTGGAACCAGAATCCTTTTCAGACAGATTGCAGGCTATATTGCCAGAAGAATTGTCTGCTACGCAGAGGCTGGGCAGAAAGCTGAGCAGTGTTCGCAGGTGGGCTTTATAAAGTTCGGTTCCAGAATGGACCTTTTCCTTCCTCTTGGAACAGAGCTTAATGTTAAGATAGGGGACAAGACCAGGGCTTGCGAGACAGTAGTGGCAAAGTTGAAATAATCTCTTCCCGACAGATAAAAATGATTAAGGGCACCTTGTGGTGCCCTTTTTATTTGTGTATATGTGTAAACTTATCCGTTCATTGATTTGAAGAACTCTTCGTTGCTTGCAGTTCCCTGAAGGCGTTCCTTCATGAATTCCATTGCTTCTATGCTGGTCATGTCTGCAAGGTGGTTCCTGAGGATCCAGATGCGGTTGGTGTCTTCCGGTTTGTAAAGAAGGTCGTCACGTCTGGTTGAGCTCAAGGTTACGTCAACTGCAGGGAATATGCGTTTGTTGGCAAGTTTGCGGTCTAGCTGAAGCTCCATGTTGCCGGTTCCCTTGAACTCCTCAAAGATAACCTCGTCCATTTTTGATCCGGTTTCTGTAAGGGCTGTTGCAAGGATGGTAAGCGAACCGCCGTTCTCCACGTTGCGGGCTGCTCCAAAGAAGCGTTTTGGCTTGTGGAGGGCGTTTGCATCCACACCACCGCTCAATACTTTTCCGGATGCAGGCTGTACGGTGTTGAAGGCCCTTGCAAGGCGGGTGATTGAATCCAGCAGGATTACTACATCGTGTCCGCACTCTACAAGTCTTTTTGCCTTTTCAAGTACAATGTTGGCAACTTTTACGTGTCTCTCTGCAGGCTCGTCAAATGTAGAGGCAATTACCTCTGCCTTTACGCTGCGGGCCATGTCGGTTACCTCCTCAGGACGCTCGTCAATAAGGAGAACAATCATGTATACCTCAGGGTGGTTGTCTGCAATTGCATTGGCAATCTCCTTCAACAGCATGGTCTTACCGGTTTTTGGCTGTGCTACTATAAGTCCGCGCTGTCCCTTGCCTATAGGGGTGAACATGTCAACTATGCGGCAAGAGAGGTTGTTGTGGCCGTTTGCAAGGAGTTCGAATTTCTCGTCGGGGAAGAGTGGGGTAAGGAAATCAAACGGTACGCGGTCCCTTATATATTCAGGACTTCTGCCGTTTATCTGGTTTACCTTTACCAACGGGAAGTATTTGTCACCCTCCCTTGGTGGCCTTATCTCTCCAAACAGGGTATCTCCGGTCTTGAGGCCAAAGAGTTTTATCTGTGACTGTGATACGTAGATGTCATCAGGTGAGTTGAGGTAGTTGTAGTCAGATGATCTTAGGAATCCGTAGCCGTCAGGCATTATTTCAAGTACACCGCTTGCCTCTACTATTCCTTCAAACTCAATTTTTGGCTGCTGAGGTTTTTTGTTGTGGCTGTTGTCATGGTTCTCAGCGTTTTCCTTGTTTTCCTGCTCAGGGGTGTGGGCCTCTGTCTCAGGCTTTGTTTCCTGTACAGGCATTTCTGCTGTTTCAGCTGGAGTTGCCTCCTCTGCTGCTGCAACAGGTTCATTTGCAGTTTTATGGTTCCCCTTTTTCCTTCCTCTCATCTTGGCCCCTTTTTCTGGAGCTGCATTTGCGTTTTCTTCAGTTTTTGCCTCTGCCGGTTTCTCCTGTACAGGTTTTTCCTGAGCCGGCTGCTCCGGTGCAGGTTGTTTTGCGGCAGTTTGCTCTGCTGCAGGTTGGGCAGGGGCTTTCTCTACTGGAGCATTTGTGTGCTCAACCCTTTGTCTTGGGCGTTTTCCTTTGCCTTTCTGCTGTGCGGCCTGCTCGGGTTTTGCTTTCTCGGCAGGGGTCTCAGCAGGAGTTTCTGCAGGGGCAGGAGCCTCTTTTGCAGCCTCTGCTGCAGGTTTGGCCTCGTCAACCTTTACTGCCAGTTTAGGGTTCACTATCCTGTTTCTCTGTTTTTTCTGGATAGGCTTGTTCACACCTTGGATAGCCTGCTCGTCAAGAATCTTGTACACAAGCTCATCCTTTGTAAAGGATTTTACTTTTTTTACATTCAAATTTTCAGCAATAACATAAAGTTCTTCCAAACTTTTATTGCTCAATTCCATTATATCGTACATATATTTTATTTGGATATGAATATACGGGATTTTGTATTGGGAGCGCCTCAGACAGATCTCCTGAGGCCTCACAAAGGTAAAACTATTTTCCCATAAACAAAAGAAAAAGGGTAAAAGTTTGACTTTTACCCTTCTTTTTGCTCTTTTTAAAAAAAGAAATATCCTTATTTGGCAGCGATTACATCAATCTCTACCAATGCTCCCTTAGGAAGTGCTGCAACCTGGTATGCTACGCGTGCAGGATATGGCTCCTTGAAGTACATTGCGTATACCTCATTAAGAGTGGCGAAATTTGCCAGATCAGACAAATATACATTAGTCTTCACAACATCTGCAAAGGTGTATCCACCCTCCTCAAGAACGTACTGGAGGTTTTTGAATACCTGATGCAACTGCTCTACAATGCCGCCAGGTACAAACTCGCCTGTCTGTGCATCAATTGGAAGCTGGCCTGAAACATAGATGGTGTCTCCTGCTATTACTGCCTGGCTGTATGTGCCTACAGCTTTAGGTGCTTTTGCACTTGCTACAATTTTCTTTTCCATAGTTATATATTTCAATTATGTTGATATTAGAATCTGTTGTCCCAGTAACTTGCATTTTTCTTGAACTGCAGCAGGTCTGCCAATGCAGAGGCCTTTGCGTTTATCCTGAAACTCCAGCTTTCCCACTGTCCGTTTGGAACCCACGATACGGAGATGGCAAAGCAGTGCAAGTCGTATGTAGCACTCATCTGTGTTGTTGAGAGCTTCATTTTAGTCATGTCCAAACCGGTGTTGAGGTTTATGTTCAATGCATCGGTAAGTTTCAATTGTCCCGACAATCCTACAGTCATCATGTGGTTGTGCTTGGTAAGCAACTTTTCATTGGCATACTGGTAACTGCGGCTATAGCTGTAGCTGTAGTTCATGTTTACAGACCAGGGCACCTTAGGATTCATATAATATACCCATCCGCCAGGTATATATTCACCTGTAACAGGATTGTGGTATATCCTCTGGTATGAACTGTTCTGGGATGTAACGGCATTGGGGTCCTTATAGTCGGAACCCAGTCTGCCCGCACCTTCACCGGAGAACGAGTACGAGAACGAAGCACTTGCATTGGTAAGGCGTGCAAGCTTGAATCCCCCCTCCTGTACCACATTCAATGTGTTTATCTTCTTTCCGCGGCTGTCTATGGCGTAAGGGTCGAAGGTGGCATTAACATTAAGGCCCAGTTTTCCGAAGATGGTAGTGTTCATATTTGCAGATATGTTGGAAAGGTTCAATGAATCTGCAAGGAAGTTGTATGAACCTCCAAGTGAGAGCTGGTCTATGATTTTAACCTTCTTTACCCCTGTGCCGGTAGTGTCGTTGCGGTCCCTTATCTTGGCCTCCACGTTGTTGCCCAATGAGAAACTCATTGATGCATTCTTTCCCCTGCCTGGAGGCGAGTTGGTCTGGCCCTCGTATTTGTTGTATGTTACGGTATGCTGTATGCCGTTTATATCTACATAGCTCATTTGGGTGTATCCGTTGGCAGATGTTCCCATTTCAGGCTGTGCACTGAATGAGATTGAAGGGGTTACCATATGTCTTATGGCTTCAACCCTCTTTCCTTTCCCAAATACAAATTTTCCATAAAGGCGGGTACTCAACGATAGTCCGGCCGAGAAGTTCTGGGTAATTCCAAATGTGCTGAACGGATCTGAGTATATTGTCTCAACTTTCTGGGTCTCCCCGTTGAAGATCTTTTCGCAGTCCGAGAAGTACCAGTTCATGCCATAACTTATGGATGGTGAGCCCTGGATGTACTTGGCAACGGTAAATGTAGGAAGCGAGATGCTGAAATTGTGCCTCATTCCGTTTTTCATCTTCTTGAAGAAATCCGGCTCCTTCACTTCACTTGCCCTGAAATTCATCTTGTTTTCAAATGTGGTGTTGTAGTTGAAGGCAAATGACTCATAGAATTTCTCTTTTCCAACCCTCTCCTTTCTCCTGAACGGATATATCCTGTTCACTGTAAATGTAAGGTTAGGCAATGTTACGGCGTATGAGCTGTCCCTTGAGTTCTGGCTGTGCAATGCATTTATGCTCAGGCTGAATGGGGTGCCTGCCCAGCTTTTGCCGTATGATATTGATGATGATATCTGGTTCTGCAGTGCAGTCTGTATGTCTGTCTGGTTATTGTACTGGTTGTACGAAGGGCTGGAGAAGTTTACCGATGCCCTGAATGAGGTTCCCGGTCTGGCCTTGGCATCCATAGAGTGGCTCCACTGCATTGAGAAGTTCTTTGTCTGGAAGAAATCGGGCTGTCCTTTCTCTCCTGTCTGGTCGTTCTGGTATGCAATGCTCAATGTTCCGTTGTATTTGTACCTCTTGTTGTAGCGGGCATTGAGCTGTCCGGCCCACGATCCCATAGTGTATATGTCTCCGGTTGCCGCCACGTCAAAATGGTCGCTGAATACAAAGTAGTATCCCAATCCCCTCATGAAGAAACCTCTGGCTGCCTCCTCACCGTAGGTAGGCATGAGGAGTCCGCTTGATCTTCCTCCAAATTTTGGTACAAAACCGAACGGAAGTGCAAATGGGGTAGGTACATCCTCCAGCACTACATATGCAGGGCCGAATACTGTCCTCTGTCCGCCACCTTCATCCTGTATAACCTTGGCTGTGGTCATCTGAAGGTAGAAGTGCGGATGTTCGTGCTCGCAGGTGGTATACTTTCCTTTGGCTATGTTTATGGAGTTGTCGGGCATCTTCTTTATGTATTTGCCGTGCAGATACCCTTCCGCCTCCTGGGTTATCATATTCTTGATTTTGGCCTTCTCTGTGTTGAAGTTGTAGTAGACACTCTCCATTTCGTATGTCTTCTCCCCCTGTTTCATCTTTGGCTGTCCGAAGATTGTACCGCTTGTGTCGGGAAGACCTTTTGCAAAAACCGTTTTGGAGTCCACGTCAAATGCCATATACTCGGAAGAGAGTTCCAGGTCTCCGTAGGTTACCTTCACATCTCCGTAGTAATATATCATTTTTCTGCCGTCTACATTGAAATCCTTTACGATGGAGTCCTTTCCTCCCGAAAATATCGGTTCCTGTATGGAACTGTTGTTTACAAGAGTGTCGGCTGTGGTTGTGTCCGCTGCTGCAACGAGCGTATCCTGAGCCACTTTAACCGTATCCGCAACAGTCTGGTTGAGGTTCTGGATACGTGTTCTGATGGTATCCAGATAGGCGTATGAGTCACATTTTCCCTCTGTTGGCAGAAGGAGCAGTGCAACGGATATTGCAAGGATGTATTTTATATTGTGTACCAATTTCAGATGCATCTATATTGGATATTTTTTTTGTACTTTTGCAAAACGCAAAAATAACACTTTTTTTGCAACTAATATGCCACATAAATCCAAACTGCCAAATATTATTATATGTGCACTCTTGCTTGTGCTTCTTCCTCTGTGTTCTGCAGCGCAGGTGGCGGGGGATGCAATGCGCATAAAAACTGTGGTGATAGATCCCGGACACGGCGGCAAGGATCCCGGAGCCATTAGCAGCAACCGGAAGCATTATGAGAAGAACATTACACTTGCTGTGGCCCTGAGGCTGGGCAATATGATAAAGGCTGCATATCCCGGTGTGAAGGTGGTTTATACAAGGAGTACGGATAAATATGTGGAGCTTTCCAAAAGGGCGGAGATTGCCAACAGGAACAGGGCAGACCTTTTCATCTCCATTCACGTGAACTCTGCCAAGGCTACCCAGGCCCGGGGTACAGAGACGTTCGTGATGGGTACCCACAAGAGTGATGACAATTTTGAGGTGTGTAAGACAGAGAACTCCGTTATTGTGATTGAGGATGACTACCAGACAAAATATGAGGGATTCAATCCAAATTCACCGGAGTCCTACATAATATTTTCATTGTTGCAGAACGTGCATCAGGAGCAGAGCATAAGGTATGCGGCCCAGGTGCAGGAGCAGTTTGCAAAGGGGCCCATTGCGGTGAACAGGGGTGTGAAGCAGGGAGGTCTCCTTGTGTTGTGGAAGACAACGATGCCTGCAGTCCTTACCGAGATAGGATTCATTTCCAATCCTAAGGATTGTGCGGTGCTGGTATCAAAAAGCGGTCAGGAGCAATTTGCCCGCAAGCTCTTCAATGCCTTCAAGGCATATAAAGAGAGTGTGGAGGGGGCACAGGTGCAGCAGCCGGCGCCCAAGCAGGTTCAGCAACCTGTACAGACTCAGCGACCGGTACTGGTGAAGCAGCCTGTACAGCAGCCGGAACCGCAACAGGTTCAGCAGCCGGTGCAGGGGAAGGTGGAGCAGAAGGTTATTCCCGACGAATTCTTTGCCGTGCAGATTTTATCTGTCGGGAAGAAACTGGGGAAAGGGGCATACGATTTGAGAGGAAGGGAAGATGCACAGGTCATTAAGGTTGGCAACTTATACAAATATTATATAGGGAGGCATGCAACCCGCAAGGAGGCGGTTGCGCAGATGTGGGAGTTGAGGAAAACTTTCCCGGGGGCATTTGTGATACACATTAAGGACAATAAAATAGTACAATAGATATGGAGAAATTCAAGTTGACAAAATTGCAGGCGATAGGCTTGTTTGTGTTGCTTACACTCATTGCAACATTTGCTGTGATAAATTTCTTGAGGGGGGAGGACCTTTTCAACAAGAGCACAATCTATTATGCAAAGTTTGATACCGTAGACGGGCTTACAGTTACCGGACCGGTTTATCTTAAGGGTCTGAAGGTGGGTATGGTAGAGGGGATTGAGTATGACCTGGAGAAGGACTATTTTGAGGTGGAGTTCAAGGTGAAGTCGAAATTCCAGCTCCCTGCAAATTCAGTTGCCGAGATTTTCAGTGCCGACATTATGGGTACCAGGGCAATGAGGGTTGCCCTTGGAGATTCAAAAGCGTTTGCACAGGAGGGGGATACCCTTGCAACAGCTATTGTTCCCGATATGGTTTCTTCCCTTACTGCAGAGATAATGCCGCTCAAGGATGAGGCAATAAAGCTTATGGGTGATTTGGGAAAGACTCTTGAGAATGTGAACATGATGCTCGATTCCAATGCCAGGGCAAACATTCAGGGAAGCCTTGCGCATCTTAACCGTACGCTTGCCAATGCAGCTTCATTGAGCAGTACGTTAAAGGATGTTTCACCTGAACTTAAGGAGATGGTTAAAAACCTGCAGGTGCTTTCTGAGGGATTGTGCAAAAGTTCTGCAGATATTGAAGGTTCATTGGCCAATGTTAATGAGATAACCTCGCAGCTCTCAAAAGCGCAGCTTGACAAGACTGTTGAGAGCTTGAGAAACCTCTCTGAAAAGCTGCAGGATCCTAATGGCTCAATAGGCAAGCTTCTTGCCACAGATTCGCTCCACAATGCGGTTACAGGCCTTTTGAACGATGTTGACAACCTTGTGAAATGCATCACTGAGAACCCTAAAAAGTACATAAAGGTGAGCGTATTCTAATTTGTAAGCAGGGTAAAAACGTATATAGTAGATTATTAGATAGTTAGCAGTTAACCGCTTGATTTTCAGGCGGTTAATTTTTATTAAAAATTTTAATACTGATTATTAGCACGTTATATAGTTTTTCAAAAAAACAATAGATTTTGTTTTTTTTTATAATAAATTTTTCCTCACTTTTGTACCGCAATCACAAAGCAATAATTCACAATTAAACTTAACGAAAACCTAATGGATAATACCCAACATATACAGGTATGGAATAACTGTCTCCAGATGATTCAGGGGGTTCTTAATCCTAACCAGTATGATACATGGTTTGCCAAGATTAAGCCGGTAAGCCTTGTAGGGAGTACTTTTACCATTGAGGTTCCGTCTGAGTTTTTCAGGGAGTATCTTGAGACACACTATATAGATTTGTTGGGAAGGGCACTCCGTAAGGAGATTGGCAATGATGCCAGACTCATGTATAAGGTGCAGGTAGTTGCAGATTCAACTGTAACAATGCCGGCGCAGGAGAGGACTGTAATCAAGAACAAGCCTGTAATGCCGCAGGTGAACACAAGTTTGCTCAATCCGTTTGTCATTCCTGGATTGCAGCAGCTTGATATAGACCCACAGCTTAATCCAAACTACAGTTTTGCAAACTTCATTGAGGGAGAGTGCAACAAACTTGGACGTTCTGCAGGTCTTGCAATTGCAAAGAGCCCCGGCAAGAATGCTTTCAACCCTCTGTTCATATATGGCGGTTCCGGTTTGGGCAAGACCCATCTTGCACAGGCCATAGGAATTGAGATTGCATCAAAATTCAAGGACAAGATTGTCCTTTATGTAACTGCAAACAGGTTCATGACCCAGTATATAGATGCAGTGAATGTAAAGAACAAGCTTACAGACTTCTTGAATTTCTATCAGATGATAGATGTTCTTATTGTGGATGATGTTCAGGAGTTTGCGGAGAAGCAGGGTACACAGAATGCTTTCTTCCATATCTTCAACCATCTGCACCAGAGCGGAAAGCAGCTGATCCTTACTTCAGACAAGGCTCCTGTTGAGCTTATGGGACTGGAGCAGAGGCTACTTTCAAGGTTCAAATGGGGATTGTCAGTGGAGCTTACCCCTCCTTCATACAATACACGTCTGGAGATTCTTAAGGCAAAGAGCATGAGGGACGGTATTGAGTTGCCTGAGGATGTGATTAGTTTCTTGGCATCAAAGGTAGTTGGAAGCGTAAGGGAGATTGAGGGAACATTGGCATCATCGCTCGTCACCTCCATCTTCGCGCCACAATTGGGGCAGTAGTTTGTTGAAGATCTCGAAGACTCAAACTGCGTGTAATCGCAGACGCTACACCGAATCATCGGCACTCCATCATCATCGACTCCGCTGATGTATTTTCGGGTTAAATGAATCCACTTCCCCACGCCCCGCACCTCGTCGGGCGAGACGGTGGGAATCTTGTCGATGTCGCTTGCAAGCGCGATCTCTACGCCTTTTCCGATCTCAACATAGTGGATTGCGTCCGCGTCAATGTATCTCGGCATCGTTAGACCTCCTG
>JAFOER010000096.1 GCA_017380095.1 Bacteroidales bacterium | reverse complement strand
GAGCGCGGTATCACTATCAACACTGCTCACGTAGAGTATCAGACTGCTAACCGTCACTATGCTCACGTTGACTGTCCAGGCCACGCCGACTACGTTAAGAACATGGTTACTGGTGCTGCTCAGATGGATGGTGCTATCCTAGTTTGTGCTGCTACTGACGGTCCTATGCCTCAAACACGTGAACACATCCTACTTGCTCGCCAAGTAAACGTTCCTCGTCTAGTTGTATTCATGAACAAATGTGACATGGTTGATGACGAAGAAATGTTAGAACTAGTTGAAATGGAAATGCGTGAACTTCTTGCATTCTATGAATTCGACGGTGACAACACTCCTATCATCCGTGGTTCAGCACTAGGTGCACTTAACGGTGACCCTCAGTGGGAGGAGAAAGTAATGGAGCTTATGGCTGCTGTAGACGAGTACATTCCACTTCCTCCACGTGACAACGAGAAACCATTCCTAATGCCTGTTGAGGACGTATTCTCAATCACTGGTCGTGGTACTGTAGCTACTGGTAGAATTGAGACTGGTGTTATCAAAGTAGGTGAGGAGATCCAGATCATCGGTCTTGGCGAGGAGCCTAAGAAATCAACTGTTACCGGTGTTGAGATGTTCCGTAAACTTCTAGATCAGGGTGAGGCTGGTGACAACGTAGGTCTACTTCTTCGTGGTATTGACAAGAAAGAGATCAAGAGAGGTCAGGTTATCGCTAAACCTAATACAATCACTCCTCATAAGAACTTCACTGCTGAGATCTACGTATTGAAGAAAGAAGAGGGTGGTCGTCACACTCCTTTCCACAACAAATACCGTCCTCAGTTCTTCATCCGTACTTTGGATGTAACTGGTGAGATCCTACTTCCAGAGGGTGTAGAGATGGTAATGCCTGGTGATAACGTAACTATCAACGTAGAGCTAATCTACCCAGTTGCTATCAATGAGGGTCTACGTTTCGCAATCCGTGAGGGTGGTAGAACAGTAGGTGCTGGTCAGGTAACTAAAATTGGCTAATTCTTAGCAAAACAAAAATAAAAAGAGCTTCCTTCGGGAAGCTCTAATTTAGGGGCATAGTTCAAGGGTAGAATAGCGGTCTCCAAAACCGTTGATGGGCGTTCGAATCGCTCTGCCCCTGCAAACCAAAGGTTACGGTTTGGTTCAATTTTAATCACAATAACGACAAGGCTTCCAATTGTTGTTATTATAATTAAATGGTAATGAACAAATTAGCTTTGCATTTCAAAGACTCATACATTGAGTTGTCCAAAAAAGTAACATGGCCATCATGGTCTCAGCTCCAGAGCTCTGCAATAGTAGTGATGGTAGCTTCTGTTATTTTTGCCTTGGTCATATTTGGTATGGACATTGTGTTCAAGAACATTATGACTTTTATCTATAACATGCTTTACTAATATCATGAGTGAGATTGCCAACAAAAAGTGGTACGTTGTACGCGCCGCTGGTGGAAAGGAGAAGAAGGCTAAGGAGTATATAGAAAATGAGATCAAACGTTTGGGTCTCACTGACTATGTCTCTCAGGTCCTTATTCCAACTGAAAAGATCTATCAGGTAAAGAACGGCAAAAAGGTTAGCACAGAGAGAATTTTCTATCCAGGCTATATTCTTATTGAAGCGGTTCTTACAGGCGAAATCCAACACATTATCAGAAACCTTCCTCACGTTTCAGGTTTCCTTACCGAAAAGCAAGGGGGTAAAGATAAAGAGCCTTCTCCACTTCGTCAGTCAGAGGTAAACAGAATCCTCGGTAGAGTTGACGAGCTTATTGATAAAGAGGAGGAAATCATTACACCTTTTGTTGTAGGTGAGGCTGTTAAGGTAGTGGATGGTCCTTTCAACGGTTTTGACGGTACAATTGAGGAGATCTTGGAAGACAAGAAGAAACTTAAAGTAATGGTTAAGATTTTCGGAAGGAAAACGATTTTGGAGTTAAATTTTGTTCAAGTAGTTAAAGAATAATTAAAGAAGTATTATGGCTAAAGAAATTGCCGCATTCATTAAATTGCAGATTAAAGGTGGCGCAGCAAATCCATCACCTCCTGTAGGACCTGCACTTGGTTCTAAAGGTGTAAACATTATGGATTTTTGCAAGCAGTTTAATGCTCGTACACAAGACAAGGCCGGTAAGGTGTTGCCAGTAATTATCACCGTTTACAGTGATAAATCATTTACTTTCGTAGTAAAACAACCACCTGTGGCTGTACAGCTTAAAGAGGCTGCTAAAATTCAGTCAGGTTCTGCTGAGCCTAACCGTAAAAAAGTTGCTTCAGTTACTTGGGAGCAGGTTCGTGCAATTGCTCAGGACAAAATGCCTGACATGAACGCTTTCACTTTGAAGTCAGCTATGAGCATGGTTGCTGGTACTGCAAGAAGTATGGGTATCACAGTTGAGGGAACTTTTCCTGCAGACGTAAACTAATTAATCACAACACGCAATGAGTAAGCTAACAAAAAATCAGAAAATAGCGAATGCTAAGGTTGAGGAAGGCAGACAGTACAGAGTGTCTGAGGCTTGCGCTTTGGTACAGGAGACATCTTATACCAAATTTGATGCAACCGTTGAGATTTCTGTCCGTTTGGGCGTAGATCCTCGTAAAGCAAACCAGATGGTTCGTGGTGTTGTGACTCTTCCACACGGAACAGGTAAACAGACCCGCGTACTTGTACTTTGTACACCAGACAAAGAGGAGGAGGCTAGAAATGCCGGTGCCGACTTTGTAGGTTTGGATGAATATATTGATAAAATCAAAGGTGGCTGGACAGATGTTGACGTTATCATCTGTACCCCTTCTGTAATGGCTAAGATTGGTCCTATCGGTAGAATTCTAGGTCCTAGAGGTTTGATGCCAAACCCTAAAACCGGAACTGTTACCATGGAGGTTGGTAAAGCTGTTACTGAGGTTAAAGCCGGTAAAATTGACTTTAAGGTTGACAAACAAGGTATTGTTCACGCTGGTATCGGTAAAGTATCATTCGGTGCTGAGAAACTTGCTGAGAATGCCCACGAGTTCCTTAATACAGTTATTAAACTTAAACCACAAGCACTTAAAGGTACTTATGTTAAGAGTGTATTCCTCTCTTCAACTATGGGTCCTGGAATTTGTGTTGATTGCAAAACAATCAGTGCTGCTGAATAATAAATTGATTGGATTATGAGAAAAGAAGAGAAAGCTCAGATTATTGAATCTATTGCAGCACAGCTTAATGAGACTCCAAACTTCTATGTTACTGACATTGAGGGTTTGAACGCAGAGGCTACATCTAAGCTACGCCGTGCTTGCTTTGAAAAAGATATCAAACTTGTAGTTGTTAAGAACACCTTGTTCTACAAAGCTTTGGAGATGAACCAGGTGGCTGACTTCCAGCAGTTTGAGAGCGTATTGAAAGGCTCAACAGCAGTAATGTTCTGCAACACTGCAAATGCTCCTGCCAAACTTATCAAAGAGTTTGGTAAAGATATGGGTAAACCTGCTCTTAAAGGTGCAATGGTTCAGGAGTGCGCATACATTGGTGCTGACAACCTTGAGACACTTGTTAACATCAAGTCTCGTGAGGAACTTATCGGTGATATCATCGGATTGCTACAATCACCTGCGAAAAATGTTATCTCAGCTCTTACTTCACAGGGCGGTGGCAAGATTGCAGGCATCGTAAAAACACTATCAGAAAAAGAATAATAATAACAATTTAAAAATAAGAAATCATGGCAGATATCAAGAAATTTGCAGAGGAGCTAGTTAACCTTACAGTAAAAGACGTTCAAGAGCTAGCAAAAGTACTTAAAGAGGAATACGGAATTGAGCCAGCTGCTGCTGCTGCAGCTGTAGTTGCAGCTCCTGCTGCAGCAGGTGAGGCTGCTGCTGCTGAGCAGACTGAGTTCGACGTTATCCTTAAATCAGCTGGTGCAGCTAAACTTGGTGTAGTTAAAGTTGTTAAAGAGCTTACTGGCCTAGGTCTTAAAGAGGCTAAAGAGCTTGTAGACGGCGCTCCAAAAGCTGTTAAAGAGAAAGTATCTAAATCAGAGGCTGAGCAGGTTAAAGCAGCTCTAGAAGAGGCTGGTGCAGAGGTTGAGGTTAAATAAATGTCAACCCCCGTTTAGCGGGAAAAAGTCAGGTTTAGGGCAGTAATAAGCCCTAAACCTTTTTGTCGTTTTTTTAAGTTTATTTTCAACCAACCCATAAACAATGTCGCAAAATACAAATAATCAGCGGATTACATTCGCGACTTCTAAATCCCTCCTTGACTATCCGGATTTTCTAGAAGTGCAATTGAAGTCTTTCAAAGACTTTTTTCAGCTTGACACAACAGCAGAAAACCGTAGAAACGAAGGTTTGTTTAAGGTTTTTCAGGAGATTTTTCCCATTACGGACACCCGTAACAATTTTGTTCTGGAGTTTATAGACTATTTCATTGATCCACCACGTTATTCAATGGACGAGTGCCTTGACAGAGGTCTTACCTACAGCGTTCCTCTTAAGGCAAAACTTAAATTGTACTGTACAGATCCTGAGCACGAGGATTTTGATACCGTTATCCAGGACGTATATTTGGGAACTATCCCTTACATGACACCTAGAGGTACATTCATCATCAACGGTTCTGAGAGAATTGTAGTTTCTCAGCTTCACCGTTCTCCTGGTGTTTTCTTTGGCCAGAGTATGCATGCCAACGGTACAAAACTGTACTCTGCCAGAATCATTCCTTTCAAAGGATCATGGATCGAGTTTGCTACAGACATCAACAACGTGATGTATGCTTACATCGACCGTAAGAAGAAATTACCGGTAACCACTCTTTTGAGAGCTATCGGATTTGAGAGTGACAAGGATATCCTTGATATCTTTGGTTTGGCTACTGAGGTTAAGGTTAACAAGACCAACCTCAAGAAGTGCATAGGCAGCAAATTGGCTGCAAGGGTTCTCAAGACTTGGAATGAGGACTTCGTAGATGAGGATACTGGAGAGGTAGTATCTCTGGACCGTAAGGAGATCATCATCGACAGGGAGACTGTCCTTGAGGAGCATCATATTGAGGAGATCCTCGATTCTGATGTTAGCACTATCCTTATCCACAATGAGGATGCAAATGCAAGTGATTTTGCAATCATCCATAATACTTTGCAGAAAGATCAGTGTAACTCTGAAATAGAGGCTATTTTCTATACATACAGGCAGTTGAGAAACTCAGAACCACCTGATGAGGCAACTGCAAGAGACGTGATTGACAAACTTTTCTTCTCCGACAAGAGATACGATTTGGGAGAGGTAGGCCGTTACCGTCTAAACAGAAAACTTAATTTGTCAACCCCTAACGATGTAAGGGTACTTACCAAAGCTGATATCATTGAGATTATCCGCTACCTGATTTCCCTAATCAACTCAAAGGCTACAGTTGATGATATCGACCACTTGAGCAACAGAAGAATCAGGACAGTTGGTGAGCAGTTGGCAAACCAGTTCAGCGTTGGTCTTGCACGTATGGCAAGAACAATCAGAGAGAGAATGAACGTTAGGGACAATGAGGTGTTTACCCCAATTGACCTTATCAATGCCAAGACTTTGTCTTCGGTTATCAATTCATTCTTTGGAACCAGCCAGTTGTCACAGTTCATGGACCAGACCAACCCATTGGCTGAGATGACCCACAAGAGAAGGTTGTCTGCTTTGGGACCTGGAGGTCTTTCAAGGGACAGGGCAGGTTTCGAGGTACGTGACGTACACTATACACACTACGGAAGGTTGTGTCCGATTGAGACTCCAGAGGGTCCGAACATCGGTCTTATCTCTTCTTTGTGTGTTTACGCGAGAATCAATGAGCTTGGTTTCATTGAGACCCCATATAGAAAAGTTGAGAACGGTGTGGTTGACCTGTCTTCAAAAGGTTGCGTTTACATGAGTGCTGAGGAGGAGGAAGATAAGGTTGTGGCACAGGCAAATGCCCGTATTGATGAGAGCGGTAACTTTACCGATGACAGAATCAAATGCCGTTACGAGGCCGATTATCCTGTTGTAACCAAGGATAAGGTTGACCTTATGGACGTTGCTCCTAACCAGATTGCTTCAATTGCAGCATCTTTGATTCCATTCCTTGAGCATGATGATGCCAACCGTGCGTTGATGGGATCCAACATGATGCGTCAGGCAGTTCCTGTTGTAAGGCCTGAGGCTCCAATTGTAGGTACCGGTCTTGAGGGTGCAGTTGTAAGAGATTCAAGAACACAGGTTTCTGCTGAGACTACCGGCGAGGTGGTTTATGTAGATGCCAACGAGATACATGTAAGATATGACAGGACAGAGGAGGAGAGATTTGTAAGCTTCGATCCGGAGATTACAGTTTACAAGCTTCCTTTGTACAGAAAAACTAACCAGAGTACATCAATCCACCTTAAACCTATCGTTAAGAAAGGTGACAAGCTTGTCAAAGGTCAGATAATGACTGAGGGTTATGCAACCCAGAAAGGTGAGCTTGCTCTTGGTAGGAACCTTAAAGTTGCATACATGCCTTGGAAGGGTTACAACTTTGAGGATGCGATTGTACTTTCAGAGAGAATCCTTAGAGAGGATATCTTCACTTCTATCCATGTTGACGAGTACATCATGGAGGTTAGGGATACCAAACGTGGTATGGAGGAGTTGACCTCTGATATTCCTAACGTAAGTGAGGAGGCTACAAAGGATCTTGATGAGAACGGTATCATTAGAATTGGTGCCAATGTTGAGCCGGGCGATATCCTTATCGGTAAGATTACCCCTAAGGGTGAGAGCGATCCTTCACCAGAGGAGAAACTGTTGCGTGCAATCTTCGGTGACAAGGCTGGTGATGTGAAGGATGCTTCGTTGAAGGCTTCCCCTTCTTTGTCGGGAACAATTATAGACAAGAGGTTGTTTGCAAGGGTTGGTAAAGAGGCAAACAACAAGAAGGCGAAACAGAATACGAAGACTCAGGTTCAGCAGGCAGAGGATACTTTCAACCGTAAGGCAGGTGTTCTTAGGGACAAATTCCTTGACAAACTTGAGGTTCTTGTTAAAGGAAGGGTTTCTGAGGGCGTGAATGACCTTTACGGTGTTGAGATTCTTGCAAAAGGCGAGAACTTTACAAGAGATCTTCTTGATACTATTGATTATGAGAACATCAATCCTACAAAATGGACTGACGACAAACATGCCAACGGATTGATCAAGACTCTTATAAACAATTACCTTATTGCTCATAAAGAGTACGATGCAGAGCTCAAGAGAGTTAAATACAACCTTACTATCGGTGACGAGCTTCCAACAGGTATCATGCAGCTTGCCAAGGTTTATGTTGCCAAGAAGAGAAAGATCAGAGTTGGTGACAAGATGGCGGGTAGACACGGTAACAAAGGTATCGTAGCCAAAGTTGTAAGGGATGAGGATATGCCGTTCCTTGATGACGGTTCTATCGTTGATATAGTACTTAACCCTCTTGGTGTGCCTTCACGTATGAACTTGGGACAGATTTACGAGGCTGTCCTTGGTTGGGCAGGTAAAGAGTTGGGCGTCAAGTTTGCCACTCCAATTTTTGATGGAGCATCTCTTGATGACATTTGCGCTTATACAGACAAGGCAGGCCTTCCAAGATATGGTAAGACATATTTGAGCGATGGCGGTACAGGTGAGAAATTCGACCAGCCTGCAACTGTGGGTGTAACTTATATGATCAAGTTGGGCCACATGGTTGATGACAAGATGCATGCGCGTTCTATTGGTCCTTACTCACTTATTACACAGCAGCCTCTTGGTGGTAAAGCACAGTTCGGAGGTCAGAGATTTGGAGAGATGGAGGTTTGGGCACTTGAGGCATTCGGTGCATCAAATATCCTTCAGGAGATCCTTACAATCAAATCTGATGACGTGAACGGTAGATCAAGGGCTTACGAGGCTATTGTGAAAGGTGATCCAATGCCGTCGCCAGGTATTCCTGAGTCGCTTAACGTGTTGTTGCACGAGTTGCGCGGTTTGGGACTTAGCGTAAATTTGGACTAATTGGTTTTTGAAAATTTGAAAAACAGGTAATATGTCGTCTTTTAAGAAAGAGAATAAGGTTAAAAGCAATTTCAACCGAATTACTATAGGGCTGGCTTCACCAGAGGAGATCCTTGACAGGTCTTCTGGTGAGGTTCTAAAGCCAGAAACTGTAAACTACCGTACTTACAAGCCTGAGAGGGACGGTCTCTTCTGTGAGAGAATCTTCGGTCCTTCAAAGGATTATGAGTGTCATTGCGGTAAATACAAAAGAATCCGTTACCGCGGAATCATTTGTGACCGTTGTGGTGTAGAGGTTACAGAGAAGAAGGTACGTAGGGAGAGAATGGGTCACATTACCCTTACCGTACCGGTAGCGCATATCTGGTATTTCCGTTCTACTCCTAACAAGATCGGTTATCTTCTTGGTATCCCTACCAAGAAACTTGATGCCATCATCTATTATGAGAGATACGTTGTTATACAGCCGGGTCTTGCTGCAGAGAGTGGTGTAAAGGAATTGGATCTGCTTACAGAGGAGGAATACTTGAACATCCTGGATACTCTTCCAAGAGAGAACCAGATGCTTGATGATTCTGATCCCGACAAATTTGTTGCAGGTATGGGTGCCGAGGCAATCTATACATTGCTATGCAAAGTTGATCTGGATGACTTGTCATACAGCTTGAGAAGCAGAATAGAGACCGAGACCTCACAGCAGAGAAAGGCTGATGCGCTTAAGAGACTTAGCGTAATTGAGGCATTCAGGGAGTCTAAAGACTTGAACAAACCTGAGTGGATGATCCTTAAGGTGATTCCAGTTATCCCACCGGATTTGAGACCATTGGTTCCACTTGATGGAGGAAGGTTTGCAACTTCAGACTTGAATGACTTGTACAGAAGGGTTATCATCAGAAACAACCGTCTGAAGAGACTTATTGAGATCAAGGCTCCTGAGGTTATCCTTAGAAATGAGAAACGTATGCTCCAGGAGGCAGTTGACTCATTGTTCGATAACTCAAGAAAATCAAATGCAGTAAAGACTGAGGCAAACAGAACCCTAAAATCTTTGTCTGACAGTTTGAAAGGTAAACAGGGACGTTTCCGTCAGAACTTGTTGGGTAAGAGGGTTGACTACTCTGCACGTTCGGTAATTGTCGTAGGACCTGAGCTCAAGATGCATGAGTGCGGTCTTCCAAAATTCATGGCTGCAGAGCTTTACAAACCGTTTATCATAAGAAAACTTATTGAGAGGGGTATTGTAAAGACCGTTAAATCTGCAAAGAAAATTGTAGACAGGAAGGACCCTGTAATTTGGGATATCCTTGAGAATGTGATGAAAGGCCATCCGGTATTGCTTAACCGTGCACCTACCCTTCACAGACTTGGTATCCAGGCGTTCCAGCCAAAATTGATTGAGGGTAAGGCTATCCAGTTGCATCCTCTTGCATGTACTGCGTTCAACGCCGACTTTGACGGTGACCAGATGGCGGTTCACTTGCCTCTTGGCAATGCTGCCGTTCTTGAGGCTCAGCTGTTGATGCTTGGTTCGCACAATATCCTTAACCCTGCCAACGGTGCTCCTATTACCGTACCTTCGCAGGACATGGTACTTGGTTTGTACTACATTACAAAACCAAGACCTGGTGCAAAGGGTGAGGGTATGAACTTCTACGGTCCTGAGGAGATCATCATTGCCTACAATGAGGGCAGACTTGCTCTTCACGCAGAGGTTAACGTACGCCTTCCAAAAGTTATGTCAGATCCTTCACAGGGTTACCATATGGTTAAGACTACCGCAGGTAGAATTCTTGTAAACCAGCTGGTTCCTGCTGAGGTTGGATATATAAATGAAATTCTTACCAAGAAGTCTTTGAGAGACATCATTGGTAACGTACTTAAAGTTTCAGGTGTTGCAAGGACTGCACAGTTCCTTGACGATATCAAGAACTTGGGTTACAAGATGGCATTCAAGGGTGGTTTGTCATTCAACTTGGGTGACGTGATTATCCCTGAGGAGAAAGCCAAACTTGTAAACGACGGTTACGCTCAGGTTGAGAGCATCCAGGCCAACTATAACCTTGGTTTGATTACCAACAACGAGCGTTATAACCAGGTGGTTGACATTTGGACAACTACAAATGCCAAACTTACCAACATTGTGGAGAAACAGATTTCT
>JAFOER010000095.1 GCA_017380095.1 Bacteroidales bacterium | reverse complement strand
CTGGACAAGGCCATAGAACTGGATACCCTCAATACCTTTGCCTTCTTCAACAGGGCCCTCATAAGGTACGACAAACAGCAGATTCAGGGAGCATTGGAAGATTTGAATACCGTCCTCGAGCACGAGCCCGGGAATGCCCTTACCCTTTACAACAGGGCAATCATAAGGGCGCAGATAGGTGACTACAACAATGCACTGGATGATTACGACCGTGTAATTGCTGTAAACCCCAACAACGTGCTTGCCTACTTCAACAGGGCTGGGCTGTTTATGGAGATGGGAAGGTACCGCGACGCTATGGATGACTACTCAAAGGCCATAAACCTGTACCCCGACTTTGCAAAGGCATACATGAACCGTTCCTATGCCAAGACACAGATAGGGCAGTTCAACTCTGCCAAGAAGGATGCAGAGATTGCGCAGCAGAAAATAAGGGAGTACAAGCTGAAGACAGGAGACAGCCTCGGAAAGGTGGCATTTGCAGATACTACCAGAAAATATGACCGTCTGCTTGCCCTGGATGCAGATTTTGCAAAGAAAGATTTTGACAACGAACTTTTGCAGCACAGGGATGTGGATATCCGCCTGAAGCCGTTGTTCAAGTTTAATCTGGGCAATGCGGCAAATATGTTCATGGCCCTGGAGAACAGGTGGGAGGACCATGCCAAGGAGATAGAGAAGTTCAGGGAGCAGATACCTGTACCGGTTGACCTTAATTCAAACAAGGAGACAGTTGATCTGGCTGGAGCGGCCTACGGAACCCGCATAGCCGGCATATTGGAAGAGCTGGCAACCCGCGAGGCAAAAGGGGAGAGCGGCCCTGAGATGGCAAAGCTCTATTTTGCAAAGGCGGTAATTGACGGCAATGACAACAGGTACAACTCGGCCCTTGACAATTATTCAAAGGCAATTAAGAATGAACCGGAGCAGATGTTCTACTACATAAACAGGGGCGCTCTACAGGCAGAGATGATAGATTTCATTTCGTCTATGGAGAACAATGTGCAGATTCTTACATTGGATAACTCCGGAGCTGCCAGAGCCAGGGTAAAGGAGAGAAGTTCCATGAACTATGATTATGCTCCGGCAATACATGATATGACAAAAGCCTCCAAGCTGATGCCAAAGTTCCCGTTCACATACTATAACCTTGGTAACCTGTATTGCCTTTCAAGCGACTTGCCTGAGGCCATAAACCAGTACACCAAGGCCCTTGAAATTTATCCGGCAATGGCGCAGGCCTATTTCAACAGGGGACTTGTGCTCATCTACCTCAAGGACAAGGAGAAGGGGTGCATAGATTTGAGCAAGGCAGGTGAACTGGGAGTGCATGATGCCTACAGTGTAATTAAGAAATATTGTATAGAAGAGGAAAACTAGAAATTTTAGAACTTATAAATATGATACAGAGAATTCAAAGCTTGTATTTGCTTGCTTCGTCGGGACTATTGTTCTCGTTGTTTTTCCGCCCTCTCATGAGGGACCTGGACGGTAATGCGGTGATGAAATTTACCCAGTACTGGCCATTCCTTATTTTTGTGATTGTAACATTTGTGTTGTCGTTCTTCTGCATTTTCATCTACAGGAGAAGAATTTCACAGATGCGTCTCTGCATCTACAACATGCTGGTACTGTTTGCTTTCCAGGCGTGGATAGCATTCATGTTCTTTACAAGGATGGAGGGAACAGTATTCACAATTTCTGCAGTATTCCCAATTGTAGCAGGCATTTTTGTATTTATGGCATTCAGAAAAATCTCTGAGGACGAGGCATTGGTACAATCAATGAACTCACTTAGGGATATGACAAAAAACAGGAAAAAATGGAAAAAATAGGAGCATCTGAGCTCATCATCAACAGCGACGGATCTGTATTCCATCTTCATCTCAAACCGGAAGAACTTGCAGACACCGTAATCCTTGTGGGAGACCCCGGCAGGGTGGAACTTGTATCCTCATTCTTTGATGTTGTGGAGGTGCGCAAGGCTTCCCGCGAGTTTGTCTCGGCCACCGGAACATACAAGGGGAGGCGCATGACCGTCCTCTCCACCGGAATCGGGTGCGACAACCTGGATATTGTAATGACTGAGCTGGATGCACTTGTAAATATAGACTTTGCTTCCCGACAAGTAAAGGAGCAGCTCAAGAGTTTGAGAATCCTCAGGATAGGAACGTCGGGAGCAATACAACCCGATATTCCCGTAGGAAGCTATGTCTTCTCCCACATCTCCGTTGGAGCAGACGGCCTGCTCAACTGGTATGCCGGTAGGGATGAGGTATCATACAAGGAAATGGAAGAGGCCTTTGTGGCAGAAACAGGATGGGACAAACACCTCCCTGCACCTTACTTTGTAAGGAATTCGCAGGAACTTATAGACCTTTTTGCAGATGTAACTGTAAAAGGAGTAACCATCTCCGCTTCCGGCTTCTACGGCCCTCAGGGAAGGGTTCTGCGTATCCCTCTGGCAATGCCAGACATGATGGAGAAATTTGAGAAGTTCCGCTTCCGGGACTACAGGATCACCAACTTTGAGATGGAAGGCTCTGCCCTTGCCGGCATGGCCCACAAACTCGGCCACCGCGGCGGCACCGTATGCTGCATCATAGCCAACCGCTACCACAAGGGGGCCGAACCCGACTACAAGCAACTTGTAGAGAAACTGATAGTGCTGGCACTTGACAGGTTGGCACAATAGAGCAATAAAGGGTGCCGCTGGCACCCTTTTCATTTTAATTGTATTTCTGGAACTTGTAGCCCATTCGTTTAAGCTGCAGGCCTGCACCAATCTTGTACATGACCTTCATTGTGCGGGCAAGCATGTAGAAGGCTTTTTCCGAGCCCGGTTCAAACTCCTCCTTCATGATTATGGAGATTGCCTTCTCTGCACAGGTTATGGTTATGTCCCTTATTTCCCTCTCTTCCGGAGAGCCGAGGGGATAACCGAGGATATCCACCATTATGTGGTCATCCATATCGTCCCATTGCTCAACACCGTACAGTTTCTCGTACGGATTATACTGGTTTGCCAACCAGTCTGTATCCCACCATTTTGCCACGGCCATACCCATAAATGCGGGCCATGCAATTGAGGCATTGGGGTAATCGTTCACCTGCTCAATGGCATCTGCCATATAAGGGGTGGCGTAATCGTTCCATTTGTCGGTTATATCCTCGCTCTCTGCAAGCACCTGGTCCATCAGCCCTGCCTCATGGCACAACTTGAGCAGCTCCAGCTGGAGGCGCTCCTCAAAACTGTTATAATATTCCAAATCGTTCATAATGTACAAAAGTAATATCTTGTAATTGGTTGATATTCAAATGATGAATGCTCTTAAGATAAGACGTGTGTAATGTTATATAACATTATGAATAATCCACTTTCCTGAGTTTCCACCTACACGAACCAACACACCTTTTTCTCGCAGCGCATCTAATATTTTTCTAACCTGGCGTTCACTGATATTTAATCGCCTGGAAAGTTCTGTTCTTGAAATTGACGGAGTTTCTTTTATGGCCTCCAATAGTTTCTCCACGTCTGTTGGAACACCTTGGAACGCTGTTGGATCATCATTGGAACGCTTAGGAACGCCACCTTCATTGTCTGCTCGCCAAATTACAACTCTAAAATCCTCTTCTTGATAAAACTCCGGAGTTTTTAGGCCATATTCGCAGCACTTGTTAATAATGTCTTCTGTTCCTGTACCCACCTTTTCAATATAACCATTCCAATACATAGGGTCTGCAAGTAGCGGATTGGCAGGTATCGACTTATGCGGTCCATGCAACTTCTGTACTGTCAGTCCGTATGGAAGTACTCCTGGGTTCCAAACCTCCAATCTATCCCTAAACAACATGATTTGAACACTGGCATTACTTGTATAGTCTCTATGACAAATGGCATTAACAATAGCCTCTTTTACTGCATCAATAGGTAATTCTGGTCGTGTGGGGATATCTGCTTTTTCTCCATCTTTACGTGTCCCAACCCAATTGTTAATGCGGCTCATTACAAAACTTGTTGCTTGGTCAACAAGTTCAAATACATCACCTCTGTAAATTTGAAATGAAGGCATGGGTTTCTCAACCACGTTGCCATAGAACTGTACGCATTTTACCTCTGATGTAATAAAATACTTCTGTGGTTTCTTGCCGAACAGCAATACTGCAGCATTCGCCAATCTACCTTTGTCATCAATCAAATCAAGATGAGTAAGTAATGACACAGGCGATGTCTCAATTGGAAGAGGAAAGTTTCGCTTTGTTCGTGCCATATGGATAAAATTCTTCATTTTATCCTCGTCTAAATCTTCCAATGTAGCTCCATTGTCATTAGACGCATCGAACGGTCGCCAACGGATATATTCCTTTTCTTCCAAATAGCGGATTAAGGAAGCATATACAGATGTTCGCAGTCCTTCAATATCCACAAATGTTTTTCGTACAATATCCCGTTCCACTTTTAGGATTAAAGCCGTTTCTTTGGGATGTCTATTCTCTTCCCCAATGCTCTTGATGTATATTAAACGACTTTTATGAAGCGTTGCAGCCAAATCATACTCGCGTTCTGTAGGAGAAACACCTTCCTCATCTTCATACCCATATAGATTGCCATATAGCCCCAAATAAATATCACAAAGTTCCACCTCCTTCAAATAGACATGGCTTGTGGGATATTCATTAGCTGGAACTTCTTCAAATATAAACGGTTCAAAGAATTTACCCAGCAGAACATCTGTCCGGATATAATGGCAAAGCATTGCCCGTTCCTCAGCAAACTCACTTTGAACACTGCTTATGAATATTTTTATTCGCTTCATACTTTTTCTACAAGCACTATTTAAGACGGTTTATATTCTCCATTATAATCAAGCCATTGAATTTAACGTAAAGGTATTTATTTTATGGTTAATAAAATAATGTAAGCCAAGAAACTTTGCCAACTTTCTATACTACCTTCAAATTTGCATGTTATTTAGAATTTTTACATTGGTATATCTTTTCCCGTTCTCACTAAATTTCGTTACTTTATTGTATCTTTGTTATCAAACAAAATACACAACCATGAAAAGAAGACTATTGTTTTTGGCGGCATCGGTATTTTTTGCAGTAGCCGCATTTGCCCAGAATGATTCACTTACATTCGTAAATGCAAAATGGAATGTAAAAGAGATTGGAAAAGGCATTGTGCTAAAGGAGTTCCACTTTACTGGCGACTCAAAAATCTTTGATTCCAACCAGTATATTTCAATTGTTGAGATTGACTCAAAAAAGGCTAAAGGACGTTTTGCCCTTGCGAGTAACCTTGGCTATATAACTCCAACGAGCAAGTTTGCCAAAGACAGCGGTGCAGTTGTGGCAATGAACGGTACTTTCTACAATATGAAGAAACCATACAACAGCGTCTGTTATTTTAAGAAAAACGGTGTGGAGGAGTTTGTGTTTACTGAAAAAATGGCCCAGAGGGACAACGGTGCAATCGCAATCTCAAAGAAAGGTAAAGTAGCTATCCATGCTGCAGACCCTTCAGTTCCAGGAAACATTGTTGCAGACCAGGCCTGGCCATCAAAACTTGATGGGCCTTCTATAATGTCAAGCGGCCCTATCCTTATTGTAGACGGCCAGGATGCACGCCTAGATGAAAACTCATTCAACAGGAACCGCCATCCGCGTAGCGGAATAGGCACCAGAGGAAAGAAAGTTTACCTTGTTGCAGTAGACGGAAGAAATGCAGAGAATGCCCAGGGTGTAAGCCTTTGGGAGTTCACCAAAATCATGCGCTGGATTGGAGCAGAGGATGCGTTGAATATGGACGGCGGCGGATCAACAACCCTTTATGTAGAGGGTGAAAACGGCACCGGCATTGTAAACCACCCTTCAGACAACAAAAAATTCGACCGCGAAGGCCAAAGGCGAGTTGTAAACGCCCTGTTGTTTATAAAATAACGTTGTCTTCTTGTACAACTGATTAATTTTCAAGGCCTGTTCCTCCTGGAGCAGGCCTTTGCAATAAGAAGGACATCCTCCGGAAAGGAAATCTCTTCATCGTTTTATTCAGGTTAAATGGAACCAGGGTTTACTACAAAAAAAATGCCCGAATTGGGCATTTTCCTAACTTTTTTGTTACAATTGTATAGAGAGGGTAACTCCGTATTCTGCCGGTCTCCCTTGCGAGAAGAAGGCATTGCCTACTGACACAAAGTAAAAGGCGTTGTAATCTGTGTCTGTGAGGTTCTTGCCCCAGAATTCAAGCCCAAATTTCCCTTTCTCCGCATATACGGAAGCGCTGAGCAGCGAGTAGAATTTCTGTGAGTTGAGGTTTGCTTCATCCCAGTAGATTTTTCCTATGCCGTTGTAGCCCATCCTTACCTGTATCTTGTCTGCCAGTTTGCCTGCATTCCAGATTGTGTAGGCTGCGTGTGCGTTGAATGTGTTCTGCGGTACGTAAGGGATATAATTGTTGCTGTAGTCGTTTATGCCGTCGTTGTACTCCTTGAATTTTGCACTGGTATATCCGTAGGAGATGCCGCAGTTGAGGGCCTGTGATACTTGGGCATTCAGAGCCAGTTCAACTCCCATGTTCTCGGATTTTCCGGCATTTGTCATCATACGGCCGGTGGTGTTTCCGTCGGGAAAAACGGTGAGCTGCTGGTCTGTGCAGCTGATGTAGAAGAGTGCTGCATCTGCTGTCATTTTCCCAAAGCTCAGATGTGCACCTGCCTCCCAGTTCCAGCTGTACTCCGGCTTGTAGGTAATTGTCTCATCTACAGAGTAGCTTGGGGTTTGTGCGCCACCCGGCATTCCGCCGCCCATTGAACCGAATGCACCTCCTGCCTTGTTCATGAGGTCTGCCATAAGGTCGCTCTTGAGCTTGTTCTGCAGGATATCAGAGAAGATCTGTGTATTGTATCCTCCGGCCTTGAATCCGCGGGTTACAGTTGCGTAAATGTTGCCGTTTTTCTCCAATGAGTAGCGGATTCCAAATTTTGGAAGCACCTCAAACCACTCTTTGGAAAGGTTGTCCTCCATGGTGGTGTTTACACCGCTCTCAACCTTTATCTCCCTTGGCGGCATCATTGGGCTCATCTGTATCTTCATGCTGTAGATGTAGTCTACGGCGCTGTTTGAGAGGTAATCCAGCTTTGCTTTCTCATAATCCAGCCTCACTCCTGCGGTAAAGGTGAATTTGCCCGCGTTCAACTCCGACTGGTGGTAAATTGCCGCTCCCAGTACCGGCATCTCAAATTTGCTTGAGAGGTCAAACTCATCCTGTGCAAACTGCAGCCTGGCGGTATTCATTGGTGCCGGCATTCCCTGGAACATTCCGTTTATGTTGCCAAGAATCAGTGAATTTATACCGTCCTGCCTGAATCTTACGGGAGCATCCATATCCATATTCTTGTAGAATAGGGTAAGGCCTGTAAGCCATTGCCATTTGCGCTCCTCCTGAGATCTCTTTATTATGAAATCCTGGGTAAATGTATTCTCGTTCTGTGCCTGCTGCAGTGTGAACATGCTTGCAGGGGTAAAATCCTGGTCAAGGGTCATGCAGTCGTCCAGGTACTGCCATGCCGTAACGCTTGAGAAAGTGTGCCTGTTGCCTTTATAATTGAACGACAGGCCGTTGGAGACGGTTGTACGCTCGTAGCCGCAGATATCGTTGTAGTTTACGTTGCCGGTGGTGCCTGTTGCAGGGTTGTACAGTTTGTAGGCATAGCCACCTTGGTCAACCTTGCCAGCAGCAAAAGTGTTCTCAATTGTAAGCCTCTCTGTAGGGGTGTATATGAATCTTACCCTTCCGGTTGCACTCTCCTCGTTGTCGCACTTCTCTCCGGTATATCCGTTTGTAAAGAATCCTCCCCTGTTCAGATAGTTTGCACCAACCGAAAGGGCTGTCTTTTTGCCCGTTTTCATATAAATGGAGCCTTTGGCAGTGTATGTCTCCCCGCTGCTGTAGCCTGCAGAGAGCCTTGCACCCTGGTAAACCATAGGGGAGAGGGTATAGATGTTTATTATGCCTCCGGTGGTGTTGCGTCCGTAGAGTGTACTCTGCGGGCCGCGGAGCACCTCAATGCGCATTATGTCCCACAAATCTGCATCAAACCCGTTTTTGTTCAGGTATGGCACGTTATCTACATACATCCCCACGGCAGGGTGGTCTATCCTGCTGCCCAACCCTCTCATATAAATGGAAGAGGTCATCTTTGAACCGTAACTTGGAATGTGCAGATTGGGTACCTGCATTGCGGCATCCTGCAGTGAAACAACCTGGTTTCTCTCAATCTCCCCAAGTTTTATTGTGGTAGAGGAGAGGGATTCCTCCCTCAGATTGTTCTTCTGTTTCATTTTTGCCACAACGGCAACCTCCGAGAGGACAGTGATTGTATCTTTCTTGTTTTCGGCACTTTTTGTGGTGTGTGCCTGTGCAACCTGAGGTGTGCACACAAAAGCGGCAAGTGCCAGGATAAGGAGCTTTCTGTACATTTTTCTTTAAAATTTAGCAAGTGCAAATGTACATCACTCTTCTTCCCGATAATATGATGGAAAATTCAGATATTAGGACAAATCAATCATTTTTTCTGGCGGTATTCCGACGGAGTCATCCCCTCATGTTGCCTGAACTTCCTTGCAAAGTACGACTGGTCCATAATCCCCACCCTGGCGGCAATGTCACCCAATGGGAGATCTGTTCCCCTGAGGAGGAGTCTCGCCTGCTGGATTATTGCCTCCTCTATCCACGCGGAGGGTGATTTCCCGGTAGCCCCCTTCACCACCTTGTTGAGGTGGTTTGGAGTGATTCCCAACTGTTGGGCATACTCTGCCACAGGTAGATTGCGGTTTCCCTCACCCTTGAACAGTTCGTTGAGGAACCTGTTGCAGATTCCGTTGTTGTGGGATGTCACGTCCTTTATGGTGTTGCGGTAAATCACATCCGCTTCCGTAAGTATTACGGTAAGGTATGCCTTTATGATGTCTGCATTGGGATGCTCGGAGGTATATTCCTGCCAAATGCGGTGGAACAGAGGAATTTGTCGGGAAAAAGCCTCTTCCCCAAGTTCAATTTTTGGAGATCCCCATATCCTCAGGAAATCATATTTGGAGAGTGCGTTTTCTCCGGTGTTTGTTCCCGATATGAATGGAGTGCTGAATCCGCCCATATAACCGGTGGCCCCCTCAAAGTATTTTATGGCGAATGGCTGCCCGGCAGGTATCACTACCAGCTCATGCTCCTTTATGAGATAAGTTTTGCCCCCAATCTCTGCCAGTACCGTGCCGCTGAGCAGGAAAAAGAAACAGTGGATAGGGGAGCGGGACGGTGCAGGTGTGGTGCCGTGGTGTTGCGGTGATCCGTGGTGATGGGCTGCTCCCGGGTGCTGTGGTGCTCCCAGTTTCCTTATTATGAATGTTTCCTTGTTCATGGTGCAAAATTAGTACAAAACGGCTCAAGGGAGGCGGATTTTTAGTGTTATGTGGTGAATTTTATGCAAAATACGCCAAATGTAAACCAAAATGTAAACACCCGTTTTTTGCATGGGTTGCCAATATGTAGGTAATTTTGTGGCATAGAATTGTAAATTGGGAAGTAAATTAAAATTATAAAAAATCAATTTTTAGGAGTATGAAAAAAATTAAATTTTTGATGTTTGCCCTTGTGGCTGTTTTGGGTTTCACAGCTTGTGATAAGGACTGTGACCACGATTTCATTGAGTACGATTACAGTGAGGCGCTTGTAGGTATTTGGACATATATTGCAGAAAATGGTCAGGCAGAGGCAATGGTAATCAATCCTGATGGCTCGTTTGCTATAACAGGTATTATGCAAGGTGGTCATCTGTACGAGGAGAAAGGTACTATTGAGGTAGAAAACAACAAGGTTTCTCTCGTATTCGAAGGTGATACTGAAGCAATTGAGGGTCGCCTCGAATTGGTAGCTGGCAAATCTATGTCTATTGTGATAAATGAGCAATATGATATCCGTTTGGATTATGATTATTGTAAGGAAGATCTTTCTGAGGAGATTGTTGGTATGTGGGTGTGTAATGATGGAGTTGCGGGCATGTCTATTCAAACTTATCAGGAAAATGGTAAGTGTATTTTTACAGGCTTTGCATCTAGTGCAAATGGTTATATGACAAATTTTGAGTCAACGTATGAAGTGTTTGGAGACATGATGTTCCAAAAGACAGGTGATAGATACTTTGCTACTAGCTTAACTTATTCACCTAATGGAAATGCGTTGGGAGACATTCTTACTACAACATCAACAATTTTGGTCAATGGCAAGTCTGTAACCTCTTCATATTCTTTCCTCCGTGTTAAACAGTCTCTAGACTTTACAGGAAACAAATATGATTACAGAGCTACATACGTAACCAATGTAAAGGGTGAGGATAAGGATATTCCATTCCTTAACACATTATTCAACTTTGCCAAGATGGACGGCTCCATCATTGACAAGTTCCTCAAGTCTACTCTCTTTGCAGTTGAGTTCCCTGATGCAAATACGTTAAAGTACAGCTTTCTGGTAAATGGTCAAACCACCCCTATGACTGCTCCTATAGAGGTAGAGGGCAACAAGATGACCATCAAGATGAGTGCAAATGGTGCTGCTTATCAGGATGTTGTTGTATATACATTCCAGGATCAGGACAATACCCAGATGCATTTGTATATGCCTACAAGCTCATTCGAGAAGTTCTTTGCAAATACATCAGTATATGTAATGTTGGGTAATGGCCAGTTGGATGCAAATGACACCGAGGCTATCGCTGGCGTTTATAAGACCGTAGCCGATGCTGTTGAGTCAATCAACCTTAGCATTGTAATGACAAAGTCTACAAAGGCTATATAGAAACAGACTATATAATTTAATGGCCATATACATGAAAAAATGTGTTTATAGCTTTTTGTTTCTGCTTATGGCATGCATTCCTGTGAGCATGCATGCGCAAGAAACATATTCCGTAAAAGGAATTCTGGCAGACTCCTTGACCAATGCCGGAGAACCTTATGCCACTATTATGATTGCGTTGGCGGATAATCCACAAGACACAGTGCGGATGGCCGTTACATCAGACAAAGGGGAATTCAACGAGAAGCTGCCTCAGCCTGGTAACTATATCATTTCATTCTCTTCAATAGGGAGGAATACCGTACAGCGCCAATTTACTTTAACCGAAAATGCCCCCATCGCCAACCTTGGAACAATCCTTATATCCGAGGCAACCGAAATGCTGGATGGGGTGAAAGTAGTTGCGCAGAAACTGTTGGTGAAAGCTGAGATAGACAAGGTGACTTATAGCATGGAGGATGATCCGGATTCAAGGACAAAATCTACGTTGGAAATGCTCCGCAAGGTGCCTTTCGTTACTGTAGATGGCGAAAACAACATTCAGGTGAACGGAAGCAGCAACTTTAAGGTGCATGTGAACGGAAGACCGAACACCATGATGAGCAACAACCCTAAGGAGGTGCTCAAGAGCCTTCCGGCCAACTCGGTGAAATCCATTGAAGTCATTACAGATCCGGGTGCCAAATATGATGCAGAGGGCATAGGAGGCATCCTGAACATCATTACCTTCAAAAGACGCAATGTGGAGGGATATTCAGTTTCCCTGGATGCCGGTGTGGATAACCAGGGCTACAATACCAGTGCATACGGAACTGTACAGGTGGGCAAACTCACCGTTACAGGAAACTATTCCTACAGTTATAGCGATTCACCGGAGCATACCTCTTCCCATACTCGTACAGATTATACATCGGATGTTTACAAATATCTGAGCCAGACAAGTGCCGGCAAAAACAAAGGAGACTTCAACTTTGGAAGCTTGGAAGGCAGCTACGAAATAGACACCTTGAATCTCTTGACTTTTTCCATGCAGATGTATATGGGAAATTATAGGAATTTGGGCAACAGCCAGACACAAATGCTGAATTCGCTTGGAGAGCATGCCTATAGCTATAATACTGTAAATAAAGGAAAGACCGTATGGGGCAGTATAGGAGCCAATTTTGATTATCAGCGTTCTTTTAAGAAGCAGGGTGAATACCTGACATTCTCTTACCGTTACCTCAGCTCGCCAAGCGACAACGAGGCATACACAGAATACAGGGATATACGTGACTATCCGTTCGACCTCCGCAACCAGCATTACGATGACGATGCCCGTACTGACGAACATACACTCCAGTTGGACTACACAAAACCTGTTTCCGATGTGCATAACTTGGACTTTGGTGCTAAGTACATCTTGCGAAACAACAAAAGTGAAAGCCAATTTTTTAATGAATACAACGGAACCTATCAGGAGGTAGAAAGTTTGACAGACAAATTCAGGCAGACACAGGATATTCTGGCTGCCTATGGAGAGAGCAATCTGAATTTTGGAAAAGTGGCTGCGAAAGTAGGCGTGCGATATGAACACACCTTCATGGATGTGAAGTACGACAAAATTCCTGAAAAGAATTTTGATGCCGGATTTGATGACGTTGTCCCTTCGGTGATGCTGTCTTACCTGTTGGGACCAACCAAGATGCTTGGCGCCTCATACAACATGCGTATCAGACGTCCGGGTATAAGTTATCTGAATCCGTTCAGGAATACCAGCGACCCAACCAGCATCAGCTATGGCAATCCCGATTTGGAAACAGAAAAATCACATTCGTTTGGCTTGTCTTTCAGTTCGTTCTCAGCCAAGTTCAATGTTAATGCCAACTTGGACTATTCGTTTGTAAACAACGGTATCCAGTACTATTCCATCATCAACGACGGGATAATGGAAAGCACTTATGCCAATATAGGTCGTACCCAGCAGACCAGTCTGTCGCTTTGGATGAACTGGAACCCGGGAGACAATACCCGAATCTCCTTCAATGCGAGTGGATTGTATACCGACATGCGATGCGACAAAAGTTTCCTCAAGCAAAGCAACAATGGCTTCTATGGATATGTTTTCTTTGATATGCAGCAGACATTGCCTTTGGACATCCGTTTCGGCCTTTACGGTGGATGCAGCTCGCCTTACATCAGCCTGCAAGGCAAAGGCTCTACATATACATATTATGGATTCAGCCTCAGCCGTTCGTTCCTGAAAGAGGACAGGTTGAATGTTTCCATCACCACATCAAACCTTTTCCATAAATACGCTACATTCAAGAATGAAACAATTACAGATACATTCTGCGCGAGAAATGAAAACAAAAATCAGCATCAGTCATATGGCTTGAACATCAGCTGGCGATTCGGCAAACTGAACGCCTTTGTTAAGAAGACCAACCGCACCATCAAAAATGACGACTTGATGACTGGCGAAAAAGGACAAGGTAAAAAATAAAATTTCCCGGAAGTGGACTGCCGCAAGGCTCCTTCTTGGGGAATATGCACTAAATTTAAAAATGGCCCCGATCCGTATCACTTTTAACGGACCGGGGCCATCAGTTTTTCTGGGGGGGGTGTACCTCAGGGATGCTTGCCCGAACGGGGTTTGGCCTCCGGCATTCCCGTGCGCCCCGGCGGGGGCTCCAGAAAGCAAACCGTTGTGCTGCGCACAACCTTTTTTGTTGCCCATCCAGTCCCTTATGCAAACAAGTTTGCAACGGTCCTGTCCGGGCACAAAAAAAATGATGCCCGTTGGGCATCATCCGGTTTGCTTTCGAGCGGAAAACGGGATTCGAACCCGCGGCCCTCAGCTTGGGAAGCTGATGCTCTACCAACTGAGCTATTTCCGCAATGGTGTGTGCAAATGTAAGAACTTTTTGGAGGGTTTCAAAGGAGAATCCCATTTATTTAACACGCATTGTGGTGGCCGGGTTTATTTTTCCTATGAAAATTGCAGGGAGGAGCATGATGAGCATTATTGCTGCGAATGCAATCAGGTTCATCGGGAGTATTGTGCCCCATTCAAGGTGGATGGGTACGTATGATACGAAGTAGTTTGCGGGGTCGAGGGGTATTATTTTTAAATACTGTTGTGCCAGGCAGATTGCCAGGGCAAGGGTGTTGCCGGCGAGCATTCCCTGTGCAACGGTAAGGGCGGCTTTGGTGAGGAATACTTTTGCCACGCCGCGGTTGCTCATTCCAAGGGATTTTAGCAGGCCTATCTGTGAGATCCTCTCAAAGAGCATTATAAGGAGTGCTGATACCATGTTGAATCCAGCTACTGCCATCATTAGGGCCAGGATTATGAGTACATTCAAGTCCAGCAGGGTGAGCCAGTCATAGAATATGTAGTATTTCTGGGCCAGGGTGGTTGGGGCTACGGGCGAGTCTTCTTCTGTTGTGTGTTTGTATATGAGTTCATCTATGGCGGCCATTTCTTTTTCAGAGGGGCTGTCATTGCCGGCCATCATTATTTCGTATCCTGAGACTTCATCTTTCCAGCCGTTGAGTCTTGTTACCTGCCTTATGTCGGCTATTGCCAGATATTTGTCAAAATCCTGCAGCTGGGCGTCAAATATGCCAACTATGTCGAACCTGCGCACTCGGGCCTGCTCCCCGGCAAAGTATGCGGTGGCCTTGTCGCCCACCTTGTATTGCAGCGCATTGGCAAGCGTACGGGAAATGATTATCTCATTGGATGCCCTTTTGCCACCAAACGAAGGCAGTTTCCCTTCTGCCAGATGCCTTGCGTAGAAATCCATATTGTAGGTAGAATCCACTCCCTTAAGGATAATTCCCCCTATTTCATCATCTTTCTTGAGTATTCCCTGTGTATATGCAACCCCCTTTATACTCCCGACAAATTCAAGCCCTTCCAGCTCCTTGAGGTAGGACAGAGGGTGTCCCACAGGTTGCGCATTGTTGACTATATCTTCTCCCGGTGCTGCAAGGACAATATCCGAGGAGTATCCTCTTGCCTTGTCCATAATTTCCTTCCTGAATCCTCCTGCAACGGCGCATGCCACAATAATTACGGTTATGCTTACAGCAACCGAGATGATGGAAATCCTGCTTCCCATCCTGCTCAGTTTGCCGGTAGCATCCGTTTTGCTTCCTATCCTTTTTGCAAGAAACAGATTGAGGTTCATAGCTTATTTTTTTACAGTCTGGCAGTATTGTCCGTACCGCTCCAGAATGAGTTCAACAAATTTGAGGGTCTCTCCCCCGTTGAAGCGT
>JAFOER010000094.1 GCA_017380095.1 Bacteroidales bacterium | reverse complement strand
TTATAAAATACTTCATAATTATTGTATTGTTTTTAATTCCTAAAAAATCTTTCTTCTGGCAACAACCACGTTTCTCTTTTCAATCTCCTTTATGGCCAGTGCCGCTGCACCCAAAATGGGGGCATTCTCATATTCAAGGGAGGAGATGGTGAGCTTTACCTTCCCTTTCCACAACGGGAGAATGTTCTTCTCCATTGCCCTGCGGGTAGGGGTAAGGATAAGTTCCCCGGTATTTGCAACGCCTCCACAGAGGAAGATTGCCTGGGGAGAAGATACTGCAACAAGATTTGCAAGGGCCTCTCCCAAAATCTCACCTGTAAGTTCAAAGCTCTTTTTTGCAATTGCATCACCGCTCTTGGCAGCCTTTGCAATATCTTTGGAGCTCAGTTTCTCCATTGGAATCTTGCGCAATTTGCTGGGAGCGTCTGTTCCCGACAAAAGCTCCAATGCTGTATTCTTCAATCCTTTTGATGAAGCGTAGCACTCAAGGCACCCTTTCCTGCCGCATCCGCACTCCCTTCCGTTCCTTACAACTGTAATGTGTCCTGCTTCACCGGCATAACCGTCATGCCCGTAGAGAAGGTTTCCTCCAACAACAATGCCGCTTCCAAGTCCTGTGCCAAGGGTAATGACAATGAAATCCTTCATCCCTTTGGCTCCACCGTAAATCATTTCACCAATTGCCGCTGCATTTGCATCATTTGTAACAACAACGGGCTTGTTGCCAAAGATGGAACTCAGCTCCTGTGCAAGGGGCAGCCTCCCTTTCCATGCAAGGTTTACGGCATTCTCAATTTCCCCTGTATAATAATTGCTGTTGGGAGCACCAATACCCACTGCCGTTATTGTATGCGGAGTATCAAGATTGTTGGCAAGAGCAACAATCTCATCCTTAAGCCTGGCCACATAATCCCTGAAATTTTTGGAATCTTGTGTGGGAAAGCTACCTTTGGCATAAATCTTGCCAAACTCATCTACAAGGGCGTAACTTGTCAGAACTCTGTCAATATCAACGCCGGCAACAAGGTTTTTCATACTGAATATAGGTTTATAACAGCTTTAGGTGGCACAAATTTAGCAAAAATTGTTATTTTTGTGCCCAATAGAAATACTATAATTGAATTGGATATGGAACAGAACTACAAAAAAATAATCATTGCACTCGCAGCGGTGGCTGTAGTGCTTTTGGGTGTGCTTATCTACGTGTTTGTAGACAGAAACAGCATCATCAATGACCTTACCATTGAGAAAGAGGATCTTACAGCCCAGATGGTGGAGTTGCAGAACGACTATGCAAACCTTTCCACTGCAAATGACACCCTCAATGCGGAGCTTATGCTTGAGAGGGAGAAAGTAGCGCAACTTTTGGAGAGGGTGCAGAAAACCGAGGCAAGCAACAAGGCAAAACTCCTCAAATACGAGAGGGAGCTTGGAACCTTGAGATCCATAATGAGAGGATACATCAAACAGATAGACTCTCTGAACACACTTAACAACGAGTTGAGGGTTGCTGCTGCGGAGGCCAAGAAACAGGCTAAGGAAAGCAAGACAAGATATGAGGATCTCAAGACCACAACAGAAGAGTTGGGCAAGCAGGTTGAGCTTGGAGCAATCATCAAAGGAAGGGGTATGGCAGTTGTTGGTGTAAACGGAAACGGCAAGGAGACAGACAGAAGCAGCAGGGTTGTAAAACTTAAGGCATGCCTTAACCTTGTTGAGAACTCAATTGCCCCTAAAGGCCCTAAAATGGTATACTTGAGGGTTAAAGGTCCGGATGGAATCCTCATGACCCAAAACCCTATGCAGATGTTTACCGTAGCAGGAGAGGAGATGATCTACTCTGCATCAAGAGAGGTTGACTACCAGGGCAGTGAGGTTGAGGTTTGCATCTACTTCGAGTACGGCGAGCAGTTTGTAAAGGGTGTATACAATGTTGAGGCGTATACAACTGAGGCAAAACTAGGTTCAGCAGACTTGTTGTTGAAATAGCCCTCCACAGTGGCAGGAATATATGTACATATCCCTTTTTGCAGCCAATTCTGCATTTACTGCAATTTCTACTCTGTAAAGGGCAGGCAGCTTAGGGAAAAATATGTTCAGGCACTGCTCAGGGAGGCGGAATACAGAAAAGACTTTTTCAGAAATATTGGGGCTCTACCGCAGACAATCTATTTTGGCGGTGGAACCCCATCTCTTTTTACCCCTGCCCAATTGGGGGAAATGCTGCACCACATATGCGGCATGTTCGGTTTCACCCCAGTTGAGGCTACAATAGAGGTAAACCCCAATGATATAACACCCCAATATGCACGTGGGCTTGTTGCTGCCGGGTTCAACAGGGTGAGTATGGGGGTACAATCTTTTATAGACGACCATCTGGTATGGATGAACCGCCGCCATAAAGGAGATGAGGCAGCTGCTGCCTATTATGCACTCAGGGAGGCCGGCATATCAAATATCAGCCTTGATCTCATTTTCGGATACAGCTCCCTGCAGCAGGAGCAGTGGGAATACAACATAAACAAAATGGTATCCCTCCGTCCGGAGCACATTTCCGCCTATCAGATGAGCATAGAACCGGGGAGCGTCCTTGGCAAAATGTACGAAAGGGGAGAGTATGACCTTCTTCCCGACAACACCTGCCAGGAGCAATATGCCC
>JAFOER010000093.1 GCA_017380095.1 Bacteroidales bacterium | reverse complement strand
GGAGACAATTGTGGCAGGCTTGCACAATTGCCCGGGAAGGGGTATTGTAAACTCAGTAAGCCTTAAGGAGGGGGAAGAGGAGTTCCTCCGCAAGGCAAGGGAGATTAAGGATCTGGGTGCAGCCATAATTGTAATGGCGTTTGATGAGGTTGGGCAGGCTGTAACCTTTGAAAGGAAGATAGAGATTTGTGCCAGGGCTTTCAGGCTCCTTACACAGAAGGTGGGCTTTGATGCAAACGACATAATCTTTGATGTGAACATCCTTGCCGTAGGTACCGGAATTGAGGAGCACGACAACTATGCGGTAGACTTCATAAAGGCGGTACGCTGGATAAAGGAGAATCTCAAGGGGGCAAAGACCAGTGGAGGTGTTTCCAACCTTTCGTTCTCGTTCAGGGGCAACAATACAGTAAGGGAGGCAATGCACTCGGTGTTCCTTTACCACGCAATTGCGGCTGGTCTGGATATGGCAATTGTAAACCCTTCAATGTTGCAGGTTTACGACAGTATTGAGCCTCAGTTGCTGAGAAGGGTTGAGGCTGTGGTTCTCAATGACATTTCTCTCCTTGGTGATGATGCCGGCAAGTATGCTTCTGCAACGGAGGCACTTATAGAACTTGCACAGGAGATAAAGGCCCGTGAGGTGGCTGCCAAGGAGGCTGCTGCAGGCGGTACACCGGTGCAGAACCAGGCTGCGCTGCAGTGGAGGGAGTCTTCCTTGGAGCAGAGGATTGAATATGCACTTGTAAAGGGTGTTACCGGATTCCTCAAGGAGGATATGGAGGAGGCTCTGGCAGAATTTGATACACCTGTCGGGATTATAGAAGGGCCGCTCATGAAGGGGATGGACAAGGTGGGAGAGCTGTTTGGGGATGGAAAGATGTTCCTTCCTCAGGTGGTGAAGAGTGCAAAGGTGATGAAGGAGGCTGTGGCAATTCTGCAGCCGCATATAGAGGCGCACAATGAGGAAACAGGTGTTTTGCAGAGAGATACGGTTGTGATTGCAACCGCCAAAGGTGATGTCCATGATATAGGAAAGAACATAGCGTCCATTGTCCTCAGCTGCAATAACCTTAATGTGGTGGATCTTGGCGTAATGGTGGAGAATGCCGCAATTGTTGAGGCGGCGTTTGAGCACAAGGCTTCGCTTGTTGGTGTGAGCGGCCTCATTACCCCGTCTCTTGAGCAGATGGAGCTTTTGTGCAGGATGCTGCAGGAGAACAAGCAGAGGATGCTTGTGGAGCTGGGATACCTTCTGCCGGTAATTGTTGGAGGTGCAACCACCTCTTCTGTACATACTGCCGTAAAACTGGCACCTTTGTATGACGGGCCGGTTATCCACGGAGGGGATGCTTCCCGTACCGCCGGTATCTGCAAGAGACTGCTTGGAAGCGGCAGGGAGGAGTTCCTCATTGCCCTGGAGAGGGAGCAGCAGCAGATTAGGGATGCATATGCATCGAGAAATATAAAATTCTACAGCGTAGAGCAGGCAAGGGAGATGGCAACGGCTTTTCTTCCCGATAGTTTCAGGCAGGTTGATGGGTACGGCGAGGATAACCTTACAGTGAGGGACCTCCCTTTGAATGAACTCCACGACTACATAGACTGGAACGGATTCCTCAATTTCTGGGGATTCAAGGGGAAAGTATCCGAGTTGATTTATCGGGAAGACGAGAAGGGACGTGAGGCCGAGAAGATTTACGGACAGGGAGTTGCTCTGTTGGGTGAGGCAATGGTTGGAGGGGAGTTCAAGGCTTCTGCGGTTGTGAATTTCTATGAGGCGGCATCCGCCGTTGAGAACGGTGAGGATGTTATCCTTATATATGACAAACCTGGAGGTGAGGTGATTGCAAGGTTCCCAATGCCTCGCCAGAGAAGGGAGGGGAGCGGCTACAGGAGTGTGGCGGATTATTTCCCTAAGGCTGCCGATGGAGGATACTCCGTAATAGGGGTGTTTGCCGTTGTGGTTGAAGACCTTAAGGAGAAGGAACTGGACCACAAGAGTTTTGAATACCTTTTGAGGCACAGTATTTGTGCCCGTCTTACAGATGCCCTTGCAACCTGGGTTCAGGAGCAGGTGGCTATGGGACAGCATATAATAAGACCTGCATTCGGCTACCCTGCATGTCCGGCGCACGAGCTCAAGAAGGTGGCGTTTGACCTGCTCAAGGCTCCAGAGCGTCTTGGTGTGAGCCTTACTGAGAGTTATGCAGTGTATCCTGTTACCACAATTTGCGGATTGCTTGTTGCCCATCCGCAGGCAGAATATTTTGGAGTATGAAAGTAATTGACATTTTGAAGGGTAACCATAAGCCTTTCACCTCATTTGAACTTGTTCCCCCTTTGAAGGGATCAGACATAAACAAACTGTACAATTCCATTGAGCCTTTGATGGAGTTCAATCCCCCATTCATAAATATGACATCCCACAGGGATGAGATTGAGTACCGCCGTTCTCCCGACGGGTCATTCAGGCAGATTACGGTAACCAAACGCCCCGGTACAGTGGCCATTGCTGCCGCAATTATGAAGAAGTTTGATGTTGAGGTTGTTCCCCATGTAATTTGTGGCGGTTCCACTAAGAATGAGGTTGAAAATCTGCTGCTGGACCTGAACTTTTTGGGGGTGCAGAATGTAGTTGCATTAAGGGGAGATGCCATTCCGGGGGAGAAGTATTTTACTCCTACTCCAGGCGGGCACAAGCACAGCAACGAACTGGTTGAGCAGATAAGCCGTATGAACAGGGGGCAATACCTGGATGATACCCTTGTGGATGTTGTTCCAACCGATTTCTGTGTGGGTGTTGCCGGATACCCGGAGAAGCATTGTGAGGCTCCAAATATGGAGATTGACATTGAGAACCTCAAGAGGAAAGTTGAGGCTGGTGCAGACTATATTGTAACACAGATGTTCTTTGACAACAGCAAATTTTTCTCGTTTGTTGAGAAGTGCCGTGCAGCAGGAATTGATGTACCAATCATTCCGGGTATCAAGCCTATCTCCACAATGAGGCATATTGAACTGTTGCCGCAGGCTTTCTCCCTTGACATTCCTCAGGAACTTATGAGGGAGCTTGTAAAATGCAGGAACAATGAGGCAATTTACAAGTTGGGTATTGAGTGGGCCACATTGCAGTGCAAGGAGCTGTTGGAGTGGGGTGCAAGATCTGTACATTTCTATACAATGGGCAAGGCAGACAATATACGTGAAATCATTAAAAGGGCATTTTAATTAATACAAGTGATATGAAGTTCGGATATTATGTTACAGGCAGGACATCATCTGTGTTGAGGGGTGTGATAACACTTCTTCTGGGATGTTCGCTCCTTTTCTGGCCTGGGTTTACCTCAGGGCTGATTGTTAAGCTTATAGCAGGTTTTCTTCTTGCAATAGGATGTGTGACGCTTTTCTCTGCAATTGCAGCTGCATCGAGGAGCAACAGTGCCATACCTGTGCTTGTGGTGATAAATGTGGCGGTGTATATGGTCTTTGGACTGCTGGTATTCCTTTTCCCCAACTTCTTTCTGGGGCTTATAGCGTTCCTGTTCGGGGCCGTGCTGCTGGTTGCGGGAGTTTCGCAGCTTGTAGGGTTGTACCAGGGGAGCAAATATGCACCGGTTGCCGGAGGGATGTATGTTATACCGGTAGTAATTACCGTTTGCGGAATTGCACTTTTCTTCTCTCCAAAGGCCTCTACAGAGATGCTTACAATGATTTTTGGCGGTGCAGTTTCCCTATACGGCATTTCTGAACTCCTTGCGGTATGGAAACTCAGAAACGCTGTCGGGAAGAAGGAGGAGGGTGAATATACAGATTACGAGGAGGTGTAATTTTAGTATATGAAATATCCTATGACCCCACCTATGATTATAAGTAGGATGGGGTTTGTTTTTAGCCACCAGCTTGCTATGAATGCGCCGGCAAAGAGGATCCAGCTGGTGAAGTCTATAAAGTTTTCTTTGGTGATGAGGATGCCTGCCGCCGCACCTATCATTCCTATAACTATGGGGCGGAGGGTTTTCATCAGTGATGCAAATATGTTGCTCTCCTTGAACCGTGCGTAGATTTTGCAGATGGTTAGGATTATGAGGAATGATGGGAGGCATACTGCAATTGTTGCCGTGAGTGAGCCGAAGATGTTGCCGCTTACGGCATATCCTACATAGGTTGCACTGTTTATTCCAATGGGGCCGGGTGTCATCTGTGAGATTGCCACCATATCCGTGAATTCTCCGGCGGTAATCCAGCTGTGGTTCACTACTACCTCATTCTGTATGAGGGAGAGCATTGCGTAGCCTCCTCCAAATGTAAAGAGGCCAATTATGAAGAAAGTGTAGAAAAGTTGCAGGTATATCATTTTGTTTTCCTCCTCAAGGTTGTTACTGTTACAAATATTACCCCTGTTACAAGCAGTATGTACAGTGGGGATACTTTTACAAATACTATAAGAAGTGCTGTAGCCAGGGCCAGAGCTCCTGTGTATATGTTGAGCTTTGCCTTTTTTGCCATGTTTATCATGGGCACTGCTATGAGGGATACCACTACTGGCCTTATCCCTTTAAATATGCTTATTACTGCCGGGTTGTCCTGATAGCCTGCAAAGAACATTGCTATAAGCAGGATTATGGTAAAAGAGGGGAGAGCGCTGCCGAGGGTTGCCACTATGCTTCCTTTTGTTCCCCTTAATCTGTAGCCTAGAAAAATTGAGATGTTTACGGCCAGAATTCCTGGTGCTGACTGGGAAATTGCAAGCACATCCATGAAGTCTTCCTCGCTGATCCACCTCTTTTTATCCACCACTTCTTTCTGTATAATGGGTATCATTGCGTATCCGCCGCCTATTGTAAAGGCTCCAATTTTGGCGAAACAGGTAAATATTTCCAGGTATATGTTCATATAGGGTTTAATTTTGGTCTGCAAATTTAAAAATTTTTCTTTTTGAAAATCAATGATTTATAAAAAAGTTGTAAATTTTTTTTCAAAAATATTTGGTAAATAAAAAAAAGCCCCATATCTTTGCAACCCGTTTGAGAAACGAATGTAGCTCAAGCGAATGAAAAAGTTCATTGAAAATATTGAAAAGACAAGCAGCAAAATTCAGATTATTGAATTTTTGCAGAGCGTAAATTCCTTTGGAAACAAAGATAAGATCGAGTTACAGGAGCAAGCAATTTAAATAGAATATATACAATGAAGAGTTT
>JAFOER010000092.1 GCA_017380095.1 Bacteroidales bacterium | reverse complement strand
TCATAGATGTCATTTTTTCAAATTGGCAATGCATTTCTGGAGCGAGTCTGTCCAATAAGGGACCTCAACCCCAAAAACCTCCTTGATTTTTGTCTTGTCCAAAACAGAATATGCAGGGCGCTTAACCGGGCTCGGGAACTCGTTGCTGTGGCAAGGCTGCACATCGCACTCCGTCTGTCCGGAATATGCAGCAATCATCTTTGTAAAATCATACCAGCTGCACACCCCCTCATTGGAGTAATGGTATATACCGCTCTGCGTTTCGTTAAATTTATTCAGCACCACCTCAATTGCCCTAGCCAGATCCAAAGCGTAAGTTGGGGTTCCCACCTGGTCGAAGACAACCTTCAACTGCGGTTTGGTAGCAGTAAGGGCAAGCATAGTCTTGCAGAAATTCTTCCCGAACTCGCTGTATAGCCACGCAGTACGGATAATCACGTGGTTGCACCCGGTGGCAATGATCCTCTCCTCGCCGTGAAGCTTGGTGAGGCCATAAACTCCGGTTGGGGTACCCTTCTGGTCCTCCCTGCAAGGGGTATTGTAAGGCTCGGCGCCAAAAACGTAATCTGTAGAGATCTGCACCAGCAGGCCGCCAACCTCCTTCATTGCAACAGCAAGATTCTGGGGAGCCTCTGCATTTAGCAACTCTGCCACATCCTGCGCATTCTCCGCCCCATCCACATTGGTATAGGCAGCACAGTTCACAATTGCATTTACCCCCTCGGAGGCAACAATTGCCCTAACCGCCTCAAGATCCGTAATATCCAGAAAAGTTGTTTCAAGCCCCTCCACCTGATTTACGTCGGTGAAGATATATCTGTCTTTGCTGCCGCGGGCAACAATGCGCATCTCATTGCCCAACTGGCCGTTGGCACCGGTAACAAGAATATTCATACTACTCAAACTCGGGATAAAGGTTATCACTATAATTGAACGGAGAATCAAAATCCTTCAACAAAGGGTGGTTCATGTCTTTTCCCGACAACACCACATCCTCTGCCGGAATCCCCCACTCTATACCCAAGGAATCATCCTGGATGCTTATACCGCCATCTGCCTCGGGGGCATAGAAATTGTCACATTTGTACTGGAATACAGCAGTCTCGCTCAACACAGCAAAACCGTGGGCAAAACCGCGTGGAATGAACATCTGCCTGTGGTTCTCCTCAGAAAGTTCAACAGCCACGTGCTGCCCGTATGTAGGGCTCCCCTTGCGGATATCCACAACAACATCCAACACCTTTCCCTTTACACAACGCACCAGTTTGCTCTGTGCATACGGAGGCCTCTGGAAATGCAGTCCCCTCATAACTCCGTACACAGACATGCTCTCATTATCCTGTACAAAATTTATTTTCTGCACCTGGGCCTGGAAATCCCTCTGCGAGAAACTCTCAAAAAAGTACCCTCTTGAATCGCCAAACACCTTAGGTTCAATGATTACCGGGCCCTCTATAGCTGTCTTTATAACTTCCATTTCAAAACAAGATATCTATAATCTTGTAAAGGTAGGAAAAATTACCCAATTACACACAATTACCGCTCGGGATAAATGTACTCGAACACGCTCTTCCAGTTGGGCATCCCTTCCTGCCAGAACCCTCCTGCAAAAAACCGTGAACATACGTATATGTATGGCTGATTGTCGGGAAGACTCCCCTCAATATAAGGGGAGGATACCGGCTGCAGGTAAAAATACTCATAGTATGAGCGGGGTGCGGTACCGTTATACACAAAGGATCCGTTGCCCATAGAGTACTCGTAACGCTCCCCCTTTATGAATTCAAACTCATACTGTTCACTGAACTCAGTATAGTTGTCGGAATACTCCACCCCTTTATAGATGAAACTCATATTCAGGTCCACCTCCCCCTCAGGGAAAATGAGTGATTTTGGGTGGGCGAGCCATTTTGCAACAACCTCATTCTCATACCTCCACACATCCGGGTCCTGGGCAATCCTCTCCCTGTTCATGGATTTTGAGATACCCACAAGATAAACTGTCTCATACAACAGCAGATCTGAGTATGCCACCGCCTCCTGCTGGGCCGCCACTGTGGTTCCGTAGCCGTCATCACCCACCACCGAGGCCTTAAGGCGGTAACGGCCGTTGGCCTGCGTAGGAACATTAACCGTAATGAATTCCCTGCTGCAGGAAACCGATTCCGGAGGCGTTCCGTAAATTGTCTCCCCATCAGATGGCACCCATTCAAACCCAATATCAGCTCTTGGGGAGGTCTCCAGCCCAAGGGGCTTGCGGGTAACGCTGTTGCCCATATTGGCATTTACAATCACCTCCTGCTGCATGGAAATCATTG
>JAFOER010000091.1 GCA_017380095.1 Bacteroidales bacterium | reverse complement strand
CCGATTTAAAATCGGGTATTTGTATAAAGTTAAGATTAACAACAAATTATGCCAACAATTCAACAGTTAGTACGCAACGGTCGCGAGGTGATTGTAGAGAAATCAAAATCACGCGCACTGGATGCTTGTCCTCAAAGACGTGGAGTTTGTGTACGTGTTTACACTACAACTCCTAAGAAACCTAACTCAGCTATGCGTAAAGTAGCTCGTGTTAGATTGACAAATCAGAAAGAGGTGAATGCCTACATCCCAGGAGAAGGACACAACTTGCAGGAGCACTCAATTGTTCTTGTTAGAGGTGGCAGGGTAAAAGACCTTCCTGGAGTACGTTATCACATTCTTAGAGGAGCTTTGGATACAGCAGGTGTTGACGGACGTAAGAAATCACGTTCACTATACGGCACCAAGAGACCAAAAGCAGCTAAGAAGTAAGTCATTAATTTTTTAAAATTTCTACAGAAATGAGAAAAGCAAAGCCTAAAAAGAGGATTCTACTTCCTGATCCAAAATTCCACGATGTGTTGGTAACACGTTTCGTGAATAACTTGATGTTGCAGGGGAAGAAGAGTATCGCTTACGCTATTTTTTATGACGCAATCGACATGATTGGCGAGAAGATGAAAGATTCTGACAAGGCTCCACTAGAAATTTGGAAGAAAGCTCTAGAGAATGTAACCCCACAGGTAGAGGTAAAAAGCCGCAGAGTGGGTGGTGCAAACTTCCAGGTTCCTACTGAGGTACGCCCAGAGAGAAAAATTTCACTTTCTATGAAGAACATGATTCTTTATGCTCGCAAGAGATCTGGTCGTTCAATGGCTGAAAAATTAGCTGCAGAGATACTAGCTGCATACAATAATGAGGGTGCTGCCTTCAAAAGAAAAGAGGATATGCATAAGATGGCTGAGGCCAACAAAGCATTTGCTCACTTCCGTTTTTAATGTCTAGATAGAACAAAATGGCAAGAGATTTAAGACTTACCAGAAATATCGGTATCATGGCACATATTGATGCCGGTAAAACAACAACTTCCGAGAGGATTTTGTTCTACACAGGTAAAACCCACAAAATTGGTGAGGTACACGAGGGTGGTGCTACCATGGACTGGATGGTTCAGGAGCAGGAGAGAGGTATTACAATTACTTCTGCTGCTACTACAGCTTTCTGGAAATACAATGGTGAGCAGTACCAGATCAACTTGATCGATACCCCAGGCCACGTGGACTTTACTGTAGAGGTAGAAAGATCATTGCGTGTTCTTGATGGTACAATTGCCACTTTCTGTGCTGTAGGACGTGTTCAACCACAGTCTGAGACAGTATGGAGACAGGCAGACAAACACAGGGTTCCAAAAATCGCTTACGTTAACAAGATGGACCGCGTTGGTGCGGACTTCCTTGCTGTAGTATCTGAGATGAAAGAGAAACTTGGTGCTAATGCAGTTCCAATCGCTCTTCCAATCGGTGCTGAGGACAAGTTCCAGGGTATCGTAGACCTTATCGCTATGAAAGGTTACTTCTACGATCAGGAGAGCAAAGAGCTTGTTAACTACGAGGTAAGGGATATTCCAGAGAATATGGTTGCAGAGTGCGAGGAGTGGAGAGGCAAACTTATTGAGGCTGCCGCTGAGTACGACGAGGCTCTAATGGAGAAATTCTTTGAGGATCCTGACTCAATCACAGCAGAGGAGATTATCGCTGCTATCAGAAAGGCTACAATCGATATGGCTATCGTTCCTATCACTTGTGGTTCTTCATTCAAGAATAAAGGTGTACAGTTCCTTTTGGATGCTGTAATGAGATATCTTCCTTCTCCACTTGACAAAGGCCAGGTTGAGGGTACAAACCCTAACACCGGTGATGCAGAGGTAAGGAAGTTCAACGTAAAAGAGCCTTTCTGTGCTTTGGTGTTCAAAATTGCTACCGACCCATTCGTAGGCCGTTTGGCATTCATGAGAGCTTACTCAGGTAAACTTGATGCAGGTTCTTATGTATTGAATACACGTTCAGGCAAGAAAGAGCGTATTTCACGTCTGTTCCAGATGCACTCAAACAAACAGAACCCTATTGAGTTCGTTGAGGCAGGTGACATCTGTGCAGCAGTAGGTTTCAAAGAGCTTAGAACCGGTGATACAGTTTGTATCGAGTCTAACCCAATCGTACTTGAGCAGATGACATTCCCTGATCCGGTTATCGGTTTGGCAGTTGAGCCTAAGACTCAGAAAGACCTTGACAAACTTGGTATCGCTCTAGGTAAGCTTGCTGAGGAGGACCCTACTTTCACAGTAAAAGCTGATCATGAGACTGGCCAGACCGTAATTAGCGGTATGGGTGAGCTTCACTTGGATATCATTGTTGACCGTTTGAGAAGAGAGTTCGGCGTAGAGATCAACCAGGGTGCACCTCAGGTTAACTACAAAGAGGCTATCCGCTCTACAGTACAGCACAGGGAGGTATTCAAGAAACAGTCTGGTGGTAAAGGTAAATTTGCTGATATCATCGTTGAGATTGGACCAGCTGACGAGGGAGTTACCGGACTTCAGTTCATTGACGAGGTTAAAGGTGGTAACGTTCCTAAAGAGTTCATCCCAGCTGTTGAGAAAGGTTTCAAATCTGCAATGGCAAACGGTGTATTGGCAGGTTACGAGGTTACTTCACTTAAGGTTAAACTTAAAGACGGTAGCTTCCACCCAGTTGACTCTGATGCCCTTTCATTTGAGATTGCTGCAAGACAGGCATTCCGTAAAGCGCTTCCAAAAGCAACTCCTGTAATTATGGAGCCTATCATGGCCCTTGAGGTTGTAACTCCAGAGGATTACATGGGTGATATCATCGGTGACTTGAACAAACGTAGAGGTCAGATCACCAGCATGGATGCTAACGGTAACGCCAGAGTTGTTAAAGCTAACGTTCCACTATCAGAGCAGTTCGGTTATGTAACTATCCTAAGAACCATCTCTTCTGGTAGAGCAACCAGCACAATGCAGTTCTCACACTATGCAGACCTTCCTGCAGCTCTTGCTAAAGACGTAATTGAGAAGTCCGGCAACAAGAAGCTTGGTGAGGATGACGAGTAATAATGAATTATAAATTGGTTAACAATTATATACAATGAGCCAAAAAATAAGAATTAAACTAAAATCTTACGATCACGCTTTGGTTGACAAATCAGCTGACAAGATCGTAAAAACAGTAAAAGCTACTGGTGCTGTTGTTAGCGGTCCTATTCCACTTCCTACAGACAAGAAGATCTTTACTGTAAACCGCTCAACTTTCGTTAACAAAAAATCACGCGAGCAGTTTGAGCTAAATTCTTTCCGCCGCCTGTTGGATATCTACAGCTCTACTCCTAAAACTGTAGATGCTCTAATGAAACTTGAGCTTCCTAGCGGTGTTGAGGTTGAGATCAAAGTTTGATAATATAGCTTACGGGGCCCTCAGAGCTCTCTTTGAGGGCCGGTAAGCATATCATAAATTTTGCAGATGCAAAAATTTTAACTATTTTTGCATTCTCATTCGGGTCCTATAGCTCAGTTGGTTAGTAGCACCTGACTCATAATCAGGGGGTCGCTGGTTCAAGCCCAGCTGGGACCACTTAAATGGGCAAAAAAAAGCTTCACATTGCTGTGAAGCTTTTTTTGTTATATATATTGTCGTCCTCCCTGCACTATGGCCTGCAGGAAGTACTGTTTGCAAAGAAATAGTCTGCGGCAAAGGAGCCAGGTCCCAATATGTACATCATTATAAATATACTCAAGTAAAGCAGTGCCATCTCTTTTGCTGAGAATGGGTCGTTACCGTGAATGAAGAAAGCTGCAACAATCATTGTAAATATCATTGGTATCATAGAGAGCCTGTATAGGAACCCTGTTATAAATCCCAATGTGCAGAAAACTTCTGCAAATATTGCCAAAGAGAGTGAGAGAGTATTTCCCATACCCATTATACTTGGAAAATTGGCGGACATTGCTTTAAAGTTAGCCAATTTCTGCAGTCCATGGGTGAGGAACATACCTCCAAAAACAATTCTTCCTGCCAGCAGTAACAGTGAGAGCCACAAGTTGTGGTATGTTGGGAATAGAAAATTATGTATCATAATGCCGGTTTTTGTATATCTAACAACTCTTTAGTGGAATTGTTCGTAAATCTTTGTATCTTCAACCGGCCAAAGAAACAGATATGGACAATTTGCGCGAAAAGGTAAAATACATAGCATTTGATGCAGATGATACCCTTTGGGTAAACGAGCCTTACTTCAGGGAGGCAGAAGCCCGTTATTGCGCCCTTTTGGCCCGTTTTGCGCCACCGCAGGAGATAATAGACACTTTGTATCAGACAGAGTTGAAAAACCTTGCTCCGTACGGATATGGCGCAAAGGCGTTCACTCTTTCCCTTATGGAGACGGCAATCGGTTTCAGCAACAGGTATTCAGGTGTTCATCCCCGCAACTCCTCCGGAGAGGATTCCCTGCAAAGCACTCACCCGTTGACTCCCGATGAAATGGCGGAGGTAATAAGGATAGGTACCTCCCTGATAAATGTCCCTATGGAGATACTCCCCGGTGTTGAGCAATTGCTCAAGAAGTTGCACGAAAGCGGAAAATACAGGCTGATAGTGGCCACCAAGGGCGACCTTCTGGACCAGAACCGCAAACTGCAGCGTTCCGGACTGGATAAATATTTCCATTGTGTTGAGGTGATGTACGACAAAAATGAGAAGACATACTCAGAGCTGCTGAAAAAGCTCAATTGCAAGCCCCGGGAGTTCCTGATGATAGGCAATTCAATGAAATCGGACATTCTCCCTGTACTCAATACGGGAGGCAATGGGATATATATCCCGTTCCATTCCACCTGGGAGCACGAGAAGGTGGAGGGGGAGGTAAGTCATCCCAATCTTTATGCCTGCAGCACCTGTGAAGATTTGCTTGATATTTTCTAGAATTTCAGCTCTATACCAAAGTTTATCACCCATGCGGTATTCTTCTCCCCAAGGTAGTTCTCCTTGTGGTTGAGACGCCAGTATGTGTCAACCCTGAACACTCTGAAAATGTTTGTTACACCCACGCCGGCCTCAAAATAAGGTTTCTTTACCCCGCTCATTCCGGCCGGGAACAGCAGGTAAGGGGCTTCAACTGAAGGGTAGAGTTTCCCGGTTGCCGGATCCGTATTTCTGGAGATGTATTTGGCGCTTCCGTTGTTCTTGTCGGAGAGTGTACCCACTACACCGCGGAACGATACAACCTCCCTCCATTTGAGCCTCTTGAGCAGAGGAATCTTCCCAAGGAAAAACCCTTTGAAGTTATGCTCATAGAAAAGCTGTAGCCAGGTATCTGAGGCAAATTCATAGAAATCCATACAGGCGAATGCTCCGGGGGAGTTTACATATGTTCCGTTGCCCTCATGCAGCTTGAGCAGAGGATAAGGTACTTTTCCCCATATTTTGCCTGCTTTTATCCTGAAATATGATGTTCCGAACGGAGGCATTGCGAGGTCATAGTTTACTCCCAATTCGCCACGGAAATACTCATGGCTCCCCTTCCAGGCATCTTTAAGTCCAAAACGGAAATCAGCAGTAATTACAGGGTAGTCAGAGCCAAGGTACAGCTTGTCAAAATGGTCCCTGTTCACCATCTCGTTCCAGCTGAGGCGGGCTCCGAATCCGAGTGTTGCACTGCGTACGGCCCCAACACGCATGCTGTCGGGAGTATACATCTCCACATATCTGTTGCTGGAAATTTTGTTGGTCTCGGCTGAGAGCATTGTGGTTATTCCGTCTGTCCACTCATGCTCGTAGGTGATATTTCCGCGGTTCACCATGCTCAGGCGCTGGCTGTTCCCTTTTGAGAGGAGGGATCCAAGGATGTTTCCCTCTGTAAATGCATCATCTGCCGCACCCAGCTGCAGTGCGTCCCTCTTGTAGGAGGCAGTGAGTTTGCGGGTAGGCTGCTTCCCTAACATATATTCAAAAGTTGCGCCCCCCTTGAACTCTTCATCCTTTGTGCCGTACGCAGCATATCCCCCTATGCGCACCTTTTTGCTCAGCCCGTAGGTTGTCCTGGCTCCAAACTGGAATCTTGCACCCTCAAGGTTGTTGAAACTGAAGAGCTTGTAGTACGGGCCAATTTCAACCCTGTCAAATTCATAGTATCCCCCAATGGCGGTTGAAACAATGTTGTACAGGGTGTTGTACAGCGGTACATTCTTTATGGAATCCACCATGTTGTAGATGTTCTGCTCCTTTTGCGTCAGGGCAAACGGGCGTTCCCTTTCCCAGTAGGCAGCGTCGTTCTGGAGCACATCCTCCTTAATTACAACATTGGTGTTGTATTTGAGCACTTCTTGGGGAATATCCTCGTTGAGCACTACATTGGAATAGTTTACCTCCCTGTGCCCCATAAATGAGACAAGTTTTGAAGAGTCGCTCATGGTAACGGAGAAATCTGCGTAGAGCTTCTCCCTTTTGTTGAACCAGGTGGAGTCGTTTACAAGCTGGTTCTCAACATCTATTGCCAGATCCCTTACCCAGTTTACGTTCAAGCCTTTTACCATTTTCACGTGGGCGTCCCTCAGAGCCATTGTAGTGGAATCAATGGTAAACTCGCCGTCCAGCACCGGAGCGGATTTCATCTTGGGATGGAACCTCAGTTTGTATGTTTTTCGCCCCTCCACCTGAAGGCTGTCTATCAGGTAATAGTTGTAGTACATGAACCCGTGCTCGTTGAGCGGGCTGGCAAACTTTACATAAAAGATATCTATAAAGTTGTCATACAGGTTCACATTTGCATGCAGATGCCCGGTAAACTGCGCAAGGGAGTAATCTTCCTCTATTCCCGATATCCTGCTGGCATCTATGATCTCCCTTGAAAGAGGGGGATTTTTCCTCTTGTAGCACCTTGCGTTGGACTCGGTAATCATTATGGGGAGATACGGTATTCCCGATATTGCCGAGGTGTCCATATAGTCCTCCACAAAACCGAAGTTCTTTTTCAAGATTTTGGCTTCCAGGAACGGGTCTATATTGGCAATGTCCAGCTCCATCTTGGTATATGTCCTGTACTGCGAGCTGCTGTGCCTGGTGGGGTCGTTGTACTTTTTCCTGTCAAAAACCTTCCCCATAAAGGCCTTTATCCTTTTGTCGTCCGCCTTTACAGTTATTCCCTGAAGGGCTATAGAGAGAGGCTTGAGGGAAAAGTTGCATTCTGTAAAGCCTCCAATGTGTATATCTGCTTCCGCCGGTTCGTAGCCCATCATTTCAGCCTTTATTTTCCCCGGTACCTGCTGGCGGGTCTCCAGGGAGTACTGGCCGTCAAAATCTGTAGTTACTCCTGTAGTGGTGCCAGGAAACCATATGTTTACAAAAGGGATGGGCTCACCTGTGGAAGCATCCTTTACCGTACCCTTTATTTTTGTTGTTTGGGCAATGGCAGAGGTGCTGATGAGCAGCAGTGAAAATATGTAAAAAAAATACTTTTGCATCCTTTATTTTAATGGAGTGCAAAAGTATTCTATTTTGTTTGATTTGTATAGTCTGTAAGACTATTTTATTGGTGAAAGTTCTCCTTTGAGTTCAAAAAACTTCATGTTTGGCTGACCCATCTTAAAACAATGTGCCGTAATCTCACATACAGGGCCTGTCCCCTCCTTCTCCTTGTGGTTGGTGAAGATCTCCAGCATTACATTGGGATGCTCCATGGAGAGGCTGTTTATGTGCCTGTAGCGAGCGATAGTGTTTATGAGGAGTTTCTCGTGGGACATTGCCTGTATTCCCTCCTTTACCAGATGCAGGGCAAATGTCTGAGGTCTCTCAAAATCCTGCTGAAGGAGGTCTATCTTCAGTTTCCCGTGTCTGGTATTGGAATTGGGATATGAGATCTTGCGTATGTTAAAGTATGTCCCCTGTATTCTCATTTTTATCCTCCTTGTGAAATTTTACCTTGCACCTTGCAGCAATCTCGCCCTCCACGTATACGCGGGCTTCAACAAGCAGGTTTGCCCCTTTCCTGTTCAAGACCTTGCCCGTCACGTTCATCTTTTCTCCAATTTTGGGAAGGAAGCAAAGGGAGAATTCCCTTACTTCAGAGAGGGAGACGAGTGAATCTCCACATGCCTTTGATGCGGTTGCAGTTGCAGTATGCACCATGTTGTCCAATAGTGCAATGTCGGAAATGTGGTTGTCCTGGCAAAAGATGCTTTCCATGGTATAATTCTTTCCTCCTGTATGCAAAAAAAGCTCTCAATCTGAGAGCTTTTGTACGGGATAGGAGAATCGAACTCCTATTTGAAGAATGAGAATCTTCCGTCCTAACCGTTAGACGAATCCCGCGTCGTTCTTGTTGTTTGGGATTGCAAAGGTACGAATATTTTTTAAACTTCCAAACTTTTTTGCAAAAAATTTAGTTTTTTGTGAAAAAATTATGTTTTTCGGAAAAATATACTTAATTTTAACACATAATAATTATAAACAACTAAGATTATGAGTTCAGATATCAAGATAGCAAGAGCGCACAAAATGCTTCATATTGAGCAGATTGCGCATAAATTGAATATAGATTCGGAGGATTTGGAGCTTTATGGCAAATACAAGGCTAAAGTTCCCCTCAGTTACAAAAAAAAATCAACAGGAAAGAAAGGGGCACTTGTTCTGGTCTCTGCAATTTCCCCTACTCCGGCGGGAGAAGGCAAGACAACAGTCTCAATTGGTCTTACCCAGGCTATGAACAGGCTCGGTCACCAGACAACAGTTGTGCTCAGGGAGCCGTCTCTTGGCCCTGTATTCGGCATTAAGGGCGGGGCTACCGGTGGCGGATATTCGCAGGTGGTACCTATGGAGGATATCAACCTCCATTTTACAGGAGATTTTGCTGCGGTTGAGAAGGCCCACAACCTTCTGGCTGCAATTATAGACAACAATATCCAGAGCAAGAAGCGTTCGCTCAATATAGATCCCCGTACAATTACCTGGAAAAGGGTTATGGATATGAATGACCGCTCGCTCAGGCGTATTGTGGTTGGATTGGGTGGAACTTCGTCGGGAATACCAAGGGAAACGGGGTTTGACATTACCGCAGCATCCGAGATTATGGCAATCCTGTGCCTGAGTGAGGATATACAGGATTTGAAACGCCGCCTGGGAAATATTTTCATTGGGTATACATTTGACAAGAAACCGGTGTATGCAAGGGATCTTAAGGCCCACGGTGCAATGGCGGCGCTGCTCAAGGATGCCATAAAGCCAAATCTGGTGCAGACACTGGAGCATACCCCGGCATTCATCCACGGTGGCCCTTTTGCAAACATTGCGCAGGGTACAAATACGGTAATAGCAACCAAGACATCCTTGGCATTGAGTGATTATACAATTACGGAGGCAGGATTCGGCTTTGATCTTGGGGCAGAGAAGTTCCTTGACATAAAGAGCCGTTTTGCGGGGCTCAATCCCCAGGCTGTTGTCCTTGTGGCAACGGTAAGGGCCCTCAAGTATCACGGCGGAATGTCGTTGAAGGCACTTAAGGAGGAGACAACTGCCTGTGCAGACGGAATCTGCTCCGTAGAGGAGATTACCGGCAGGCTTGAGGCAGTAAAGGCAGGCATAGGAAACCTGCAGAAGCATGTTGAGAACATAAGGCAGTTCAATCTTACCCCTGTTGTGGCAATAAACAGGTTTACAACAGATGCACAGGCGGAGATAGATTTCATTAAGGAGTATTGTGCGGAGTTGGGTGTAAGATGTGCTGTTGCAGAGGTATGGGCAAAAGGTGGCGCAGGTGCGGAGGATCTTGCAGGCAAGGTTGTGGAGGTTGTGGAAGAGTCCTTGAATGAGAACCGTCATTTTGTCCCTATGTATGATCTGGAGTGGAGTGTGGAGAAGAAGATAGAGACAATTGCAAAGAAAATTTATGGTGCAGAGGCGGTGGATTATACTGCAAAGGCTAAGGCGGACCTCAAGAAAATATATGATTTAGGGTTGCAGAACCTTGCAATATGTATGGCAAAGACTCAGAAATCCCTTTCAGACAATCCTGATCTGCTGGGACGCCCGAAAGATTTTATTGTTACTGTGAGGGAGATTGAGATTGCTGCCGGTGCAGGATTCCTTATCCCCATTACCGGAGAGATAATGAGGATGCCGGGCTTGCCGGAGATTCCTTCTTCTGAGGCCATAGATATAGATGAGAACGGAGAAATAGAGGGGTTGTTCTAAATTCACAAACTTCCAACCAAGTTTTTCATTAACTTTGTGCAATCAAGCACATGTTATGAACAACAAGGCAAAAGGATATTTTCTTGCAGCATTTTCTGCTGCCACATACGGTATGAATCCGCTCTTTTCCCTACCGCTTTATGCAGATGGGATGGGGGTGGATTCCGTTCTTTTTTTCAGGTATCTCTTTGCTGTGCCAATGGTGGCGCTTATGGTAAAGAGCAGGGGACGCAGTTTTGCAATAGGGAAGGGTGAGCTGTTGCCGCTGTTTATGGTTGGACTGTTCTTTGTACTCTCCTCAATTACCCTTTTCAGGAGCTATCTGTTTATGGATTCAGGCGTAGCATCAACTATCCTGTTCATTTATCCTGTAATGGTGGCCCTCATTATGGCAATATTCTTTAAGGAGAAAGTCTCCCTGCAGACCTGGCTCTGCATTGCAATGGCCCTTGCCGGAATAGGCCTGCTCTACAAGGCTCCGGACGGGGTTACACTCAGTACTGCGGGAATT
>JAFOER010000013.1 GCA_017380095.1 Bacteroidales bacterium | reverse complement strand
GCGGGCGGTGCGGAAGGAGCTTCTTGATTCCGTTTACATCAATTACAGGCTCCGCATTAGGATCGTACTGAGGTATAGGATTGTTTTCCATATTATATTTTTTAGTTGTTCTTAACTTGCTCTCTTATAATCTTGGCCAGCTGGGTGTTGATGCCGTGGCCGGTCTTGTAGCCGATTACTTTTGCCTTGATAGGGCTGCCTACCAATGCAAAGTCGCCAATGATGTCTAGCAGCTTGTGCCTTGCGCACTCATTTGCAAATCTCAGCTCAAGGTGGTTGAGGTATCCCTCCGGTGCACGCTCCAGTGATGAAGTGTTGAATACGCCGGCAAGACGGTCAAGCTCCTCCTGTGGGACAGGGTGCTCAACAATCACAATTGCGTTGTCAAGGTCACCGCCCTTGATAAGGTTGTTCTTGAACAGCGGCTCAAGCTCGTGGAAGAATACAAAGGTTCTGCAAGGGGCAATGTCCTTTGCAAAGTCTGTAGTCTCGTCGAGCCTTGCGTACTGGTTGCCCAATACTTTTGAGTTGTAGTCTATCATAAGGTCTACAGAGAAGTGGTCATCTGGCATGATGATGATCTCCGAACCTGTCTTCTCGTTTCTGTATACTATCTTGTCTTTAAGTTCAAGATACTGTCTTGGCGCATCCTGCTCAACCAGGCCGTCCTTGCAGATTTCGTCTACGTAAGGTTTGGCACTGCCGTCGAGAATAGGAACCTCCTGTGCATCTATGGAAACAAGGGCGTTGTCAATGCCAAGGCCGCTGAATGTTGCCATAAGGTGCTCCAATGTGGAGATCTTCACCTCGCCCTTCTCCAAAGTTGTTCCGCGTGCTGTGGTTGTAACATAGTCTACAACTGCATCAATTATGGCATCCTCTCCAAGGTCAACCCTCTTGAACTTGATTCCATGGTTTACAGGAGCAGGCTCCAGTACCATGGTTACATTTTTGCCGGTATGAAGTCCTTTTCCCTTGAATGTATATTTACACTTTAATGTATGCTGTCTGCTGTTCATATTTAAGTTTGAAATAATGCGTTTAATCCGCAAATATAGTGAAAATTATTATTTGTTAGGCAGCTTGCGGAACAGTGCGTAGCATTTGAGATACTGCTTGTAGTCGAAGGCAGGGCTTCCCATAAGCGTTTCGCCCTCTTTCTTGGTATTGCCAAGAATGCCGGCCTGTGCACCTACGCTGGTCTTGTCGTGAATTGTGATGTGGCCTGCAATTCCTACCTGTCCTCCAATGATGCATTTTGCACCAACTTTGGATGAGCCGGCAACTCCTGTCTGTGCAGCCATTACTGTGTGCTCGCCAATCTCCACGTTGTGTGCCACCTGAATGAGGTTGTCCAGCTTTACACCCTTTTTGATAAGTGTGGTTCCCATTGTTGCCCTGTCAACCACGGTATTCGCTCCAATCTCAACATCGTCCTCAATTGTAACTATACCTGTCTGCGGAATCTTCTTGTATGAACCGTCCTCCCTTGGGGCAAATCCGAAACCGTCCGATCCTATCACTACATTTGCGTGCAGGATGCAGTTGTTTCCAATCTTGCAGCCGTCGTACACCTTCACTCCAGGGAAAAGAGTGCAGTTCTCACCAATCTCAACATCATTTCCAATGTATACCTGCGGGTAGATCTGGGTATCTTTTCCAATCTTGCTCTTCTTCCCGACAAATGAAAATTCTCCCACATACACCCCTTTGCCAAGCTTGGCGCTCCATGCACATTTTGCCCTCCAGGATTTTCCGCTCTTCTTGGATTTCTTGAGGGTGTTGAGCAGGTCGAGCAGAGAGGCTACTGCCTCGTATGCATTGTCTACCAGGATAAGGGTAGGCTGTACCGGCTCCTTTGGCTGGAATGACCTGTTTATGATAATGATGCTTGCCTTGCAGGTGTATAGGTACTGCTCGTATTTGGGATTTGCAAGGAAACAGATGTTTCCGGGCTTTCCGTTTTCAATCTTTGCAACGGAAGAGACTTTTACGTTAGGGTCTCCAACTATCTCGCCGTTGAAATGCTGTGCGATTACTTCTGCTGTAACTTCCATGGATAGGTATTATATATAACAAAGCAAAAGTAATAAAAAAATATGTAATGTGGAAGAGAGGGGATAATTTGCATATGTCATAAAT
>JAFOER010000090.1 GCA_017380095.1 Bacteroidales bacterium | reverse complement strand
GTATAGAATTGAAGAGGCGATTGCTGACGCTGCCAAGGCGGCATATCTTGCTACCAGCATTGAGCTGGGAAAAGAGTTCGTGGAACATTATGAGTCTCCTAACCAGATTATTGATGCAAGCATCGGGAAAGTTTACACGACCAAGCTCAATAAATTGAAGATGAATAACCCGGAAGCTTTCTTCTATTGGTGGAAAACAGAAGAGCTTCAAAGTTTAAAATAAACAACTGAATCCTGCTCAAATTCTGGGCCATTTAATGAAGTCAAAGTTCTCTCAGCTTGTTCTATGCATTCACCATCAAAGACACAAATTCTTTTCTGGAAACAGTAAAATTTTGAACAGAAAGAGAAGTTTTATTTCTTTTTCTGTTCAAATATTATCTATTTTTTACATTTTCCCGATGAATTACCGCTTACCTTAACTTTCCTTATCTCATCCCATTCTGCAAGAGAAACTATTTCATCATATTGAGCTTTTGTAAGCAGAGATTCTGAGTCATCGTAGAGTTGATACTCCCATGGCAACTCATAAACAGTTCCCTCTTCATGGTGATTCATATAGTCATGGTAAGTATATGGCATAAGTCCAACATAATCTTCCTCATTGAGTATTTTCAACAACTTTTCTGCATTGGATATTTCCAATGGTGCTCCCGACTTATAAAGAGCAGTAGCGACATCTATAGCAACATCCACGTTTGCAGAATAGCTATTATACACATCAATTACCCAACCTTTTCTTTGAAAGTTGGAAGCACAAATGTCCAGACGTGAGAGCCCCAGTTCTCCATAGTGGTCTCTTGCGAACTTCTTAAAATCTTCCTCACTGTCAAGATTGTATTTCTCATTTACGTGCTTAAATTCTGCATTATTGTAATATGCCACATCCAACAGCTCTTCAGGGGTGTCTTTGGGAATTATACACCTTGTATACTTTGGAGATATCTTTTGGAAATAGCGCACATATGCTTCATGGCCTATACGAAAATATTTGCAGTATTGTCTGATGGTCATAGTACTTAGTTGCTCTGCCGTTTCATTCCGTATTGAAGCTTCCAATGCCTTAATTGCCCACTCCCTATCTTCAACTTCAATCTTGAAACGGGGTTCAATCCTGTTGAAATCTTTCCTGGCAATGCGACCATACCGCAACTGGTAAGGGAGATTGTTGGCTACATACTCATTATAACCATCTGGATTAGACACAATGGCATCAATCAAGTTCTTCAAGTATGAGAATATCTTAACCAAATTCTCCTCATACCATTGGCCATTTTGAAACCCTGGTTCTCGCAGTGCATACGATGATTGGTTGGTGATTACAAAATATCTAAACTTCTTGTTGTTGAAAATCAAAGATCGATACTCATTGTATCTCGCTACACTTACATGGTACCAATAAGTTTCCATTGGGTTATATGTTTCCCAATCAGCAATTTCCTCTTCACAGTTGCCCCATTCATCAAGAGTAGGGCGAGGCAACTCAATGTGAAAAGCTCTGAACTCGTCGTCACCCATTGCTTCCAACCGTTCAAATTGTTTTTGCACTTCTATAAGCATATCCAGGAGTTTGCCACCAACTACTATTTCATGGTTACCTGCATCAGATAACTGCCTAATATGTTCAACGTTCAATTTCGCAGCTTTGGCCAGATTTACAAAGAATTGTCTGTCAAATAGTTGTTTATCATTATTTTTCATTTCTATTATTCTTGTTAAATTTTTCTTTTTCAGAACTGATGTTAAAAATCTTCTATGTACCTTTACAGAAATTTCATTTTTATGGAAAATCAGTTAGCTCTAAATGTAAAAACAGTTCCTGCCTGGGATTATGACATGATGTGCCCACATACCGCATACACAATATCAGCTGTTGTAGACGGTAAATTGACATTTGCATCCGGCTGGACATTAAAGGACGCTATTGAACTGTATTCTTCCATATATCACTGTAATAAAGAAAGCCTCAAGATATTGCGCCCTTTTAAAAGGCAGTTGGTCAAGCCTTTCCCTATTCCGCCGCTATAGTGGCAAATTCCATTATATCCAGCATCTTGAACCGTATACCTGAAATCTCTGCATTCCATGATTGGTGAAAATGACCGTAATACCAGTTGCTGAGCGGATGGCCGTCCAAGACCAGTTTGTGGAATATTGTATCCATTGTTTCCCTTTCAGCCTGTACATCTTTCAGCAGAGTAGGATCAGATTTTGCAAAATATTCAACCATTCCTTTTGATGTCAGTTCGCAGAAGGATGGTGCTGTATGTGATACAACTGTATCAATGGAATACTTTTTCCCGATAGTTTCTAACAAAGTTTCATCATATACAGGTGGTTCATCTGCCCAATAGAAATTTCTGGCTAAAGAAGAATTGTCGGGAATACGAAGGAATTCTCTGTACCTGTGCCAATATAATTTCCACTTTTCTTTTCTGGGTACCCTGTCAATTGAGATTCCCCCTCCTACTCCAAGAATTGTCTTATTACATGCTTGTATTACAGTATAATCCGGAACTGCTATGAATCTCTTGTAGGCGAATGTATTGCCGTCAAAATATGCAGGATTATCGTGGTTGCCACGAACAAATACAATCCAGTTGTTTGACAGCGACATCCTTTTACTGTTTTTTCTCACAATACTTTTATAATACTCAGGCTTTTCAAACCCAAAGCCGCAGTCGCCTGCTACAATCAGAAGTGTGTCACGCATTTTGTATTGAATGCATAATTTATAGACCAGGGTATTGAAATCCCCGTGGATATCCCCGCTGACAACTATATGTTTGGCCGCAGGGACACACAAATAAAATGGTGTCTCCATAATCTTATCAAATGAGAATTAATAAATTTTTGTATAAATACCATTTGATCGTGGATGGAGAACCAGAAGAAAGAACCTGTACAAACAGGTTAAAAGATGTGCAAATTTAATATTTTTAACTGAAAAAGAATGATCTACCGCAACGATCGGTTCCTTATCTCCAAAGTAACATCCATATATTCCCTCTTGCCTTCAATGTAATCTGCATAGAGCACTTCGGCATCCTTCCCTTTCAGGATGCGGCATTTGCCGCAGGCCTCGCAGTCGTGCAGGCATTTCCAGGCTTCCATGACATAGGCCTGTCTCTCTTCTCTGGAGGAGTTTTCTATCTTTGGAGGTTGCATCTCTATTGAATTATGTTTTTTATTTAACTGTTTGCTTATACTGCCATCCACAATCTCCGTGGTAAATCATATGCCTGGTCATGCCACCATCAATGCAGATGTTCTCACCCGTGATAAAGCCAGCCTTGTCGTTGCAAAGTATGACACAAAACTACTCATATATTTCTTATAGAGGAATATTTAAGTCAAAAAATATGCATTAGAGGCAGGAAATGGCGGCAAAACCTGCGCGGAATTGGATACCGACCGCCTGCCAGGCAGAAAAATGCCTTAAATCCTGCGCAGAAGGTGCTCTGGAGGCATTCCAGGCAGAAAAAGGTATCATTTCCTGCGCGGAATGGGATACCACCCGCCTGCCGGGCAGAAAAATGCCCCAAATTCTGCGCGGAGGGTGCCCCGAAGCGGCACCAGAGTGGCACCGAAGCAGTTTCTAACTTAAATATGCCACTTTACTCACAAAGTTATATATTTGTACTTCAAAATATTTACAAATACAATGATTGCTTACAAAACTTATTTTCGCAGACTGGTCATGCTCTTTGCAGTAGTGGCCGGTGTACTCATTGCGCAAGATGCAGTGGCACAGACAATAAAGGGCAGGGTAACCGATGCCATCACAGGTGAGACTCTCATTGGTGCCGCAGTGAGAGTGATGGAACTTCCTTCAGCTGGTGCAGAAACCAATATAGATGGAGAGTTCAGTATCACCATAAAACAATCCGGACGTTACACTATTGAAGCCTCTTATGTGGGCTATGAAACCAGCATACTCAAGGAAGTGCTTGTTGCTGGTGTAAAAGATGTGGTGCTCGACATCACTTTACGTGAGAACAATGCAGAATTGGATGAAGTGGTGGTAAGGCCACGTGTGAATAAGGAGGCAACTCTCAATCCTGTATCATTGGTTGGAGGTATGATGCTTTCTATGGAAGAAGCCAGCCGTTATGCAGGCGGTTATAACGACCCTGCCCGTCTTGTAACTGCCTTTGCCGGTGTTGCAGGACAAGGTGACGGCAACGGAATTTCCGTACATGGCAACGCTCCACAGTTCATGCAATACCGCCTGGAGGGTGTGGAAATTTTTGCACCAAACCATTTTGCAGACCTCTACAGTGCAGGTTTCGGAATGGTGAGTGCACTCAATTCCAATGTAATCACCAACTCCGACTTTTTTGTTTCAACTTTCAATGCCAGCTACAACAACGCCCTCAGCGGTGTGTTTGACGTAAAGATGCGGTCGGGAAACAACACCAAATATGAGAATGGTGTGCAGGTGGGTTCGGTAGGAATTGAGTGGACCAGCGAAGGCCCAATTTCCACAAAGAACAACTCCAGCTATATCTTCAACTACCGCTACGGCTTCTCTACAATAGCCCGCAAACTCAAACTTATTGAAACATACGGTTCTCAGTACGACTTCCAGGATTTCTCCCTCAAATTGAATTTCCCGACAAAAAATGCCGGAACCTTCTCTTTCTTTGCATTAGGCTTCTTGGACAAGTCATGGGATGTGGAACTTGGCATTGAAGACATCCACTCCATTTATGATGCATCAGACCAGGAAGGTCGCCTTGCCAATGCCGTTATAGGTGCGACACACAAGATCTATTTACCAAGCAAATGGACCTGGCGCACTACAGCAGCATACAACATGCAGCACAACAAAGCCGACATGGAGTACTGGGGCCTAACTTTTGACGAAAATTACAGACCTACAGGTTTTGAAGGCAAGAACTATCCGTTCAGTTACCTCAAGCAGAATGAAGACCGCGCTGTGATCAATACTGAATTGTCAAAACAGATAACTCCACGCTGGCTCCTTCAGTTTGGTGGTGAGTACTCGCACCGCTTCTTCGACCTCAGCTTCCGTACAGCAGAGAATGTATATGAGCCGGTGCCTTCTACCCCATATTATGCAACTAAGGACAATACAGGCTTGGCAAGCATATTCTGGTCTAACCTATGGAAACCATCAGACAATTTGAGCATCAACTTTGGCCTTTCAGGCAACTATTTCCTTCTTTCAAAAGACTTCAGTATAGAGCCTCGCGTAAGTGTGAAATGGGAGCCGGGTGAGCGCCACTCCATTTCTCTGGGCTACGGATTGCACTCAATGGTTGAAAAGCTGGATGCTTATTTCTTCCGCAACGAAGAAGGCAAAATGGCCAACAAAGACCTTGGCCTCTCAAAGGCCCACCACTTGCTTGGAACATATATGTACAAGTTGACAGACAACCTTAACTTGCGTTTCAATGCATACTATCAGTATGGCTTTGATACACCTGTGGGCATCAACGGCAGCACATTCTGTACAGTAAACCGTCTGTTCAACTATATAGAAGAGCCATTGGTAAACAAAGGAAATACCCGCAACTACGGTACCGACATCACTTTGGAGCAGTACATGACCAACGGCCTGTACGGCCAGGTTAACGGCTCCCTCTTCAAGTCTGAATACAGAGGACTTGACAAGAAATGGCGTAACCAGTTGTATGACCGTGGCTATATGGTCAAGATCCTTGGCGGTAAGGAGTGGATGGTTGGAAAAGGAAAACATAACGTGTTGAACGTAAGTATCAAGTACACGCTACAAGGTGGTCTCCGCCATACTCCAATAGATGTAGAAGCCATGAAAGCCAATGTGGCTGCAGGCATCATCAGTGACCAGCCTATCTATAAGGAAAATGAGGCAATGGCCCTAAGGTTCTCCCCTACCAGCCTTGTAGACCTTACTGTCAGCTATAAGATCAACTGCAAGAAGGTAAGCCACACCATTGCCTTTGAAGGTGTGAACATCCTGCAGCACGAGGCACCATACGCAGAGCGCTTCGACTTGGTAACAGGCACTCTCCGTACCGACAAGTCAGGTATCTCGCTGCCAAACATTTTCTATCGCATAGATTTCTAAAATCTTCCCGACAAATACAAAAAATGAGGGTGCCCAAAGGGTTACCCTCATTTTTTTCCTGGAACTGTCGGGGAAGAAATCTCCTGCCACCGGAGATTACTTCTTGAACAGGTTGTCCAGGAATTTGTAGAACTCATCGCTCTCACCAAGGAAGATCTTTACAATATTGCCTTTAGGATCTATAATCACTTTGGTCGGGTAGCCGCTTACGGCGTAGATACTGCTCACATCGGTACCGCCTTTATCGTTGTTGATCACGTTTTTCCAAGGCAGGGCGTTCTTCTCTGCGGCTTTTTTCCATGCATCATGGGTATCGCGGCAAGCAATGCCAAGAACTTCCATTTTGCTGGAGTATTTCTTGTAGTAATCCTTCATTTTAGGAATACCATCCAGGCACCAGACGCACCAGCTTCCCCAGAAATCCAATACTACATACTTGCCCTTCAATGATGATAGTGAAAGAGGGTTTCCTTTAAGGTCGTCAAGAGTGAAGTCTGGAGCAGGCATTCCAGGATTCAATTTCGCATTTGCTGCGGCTTTGGCTTTCCTGCGTTCTGCAGCATCCTTCATCATTTGTGCAATCTGCTCATCATAACTCTTTACAGGACCCTGTTTCACTTTCTCTGAAAGAAGCTCCATTGCCTCTTTCTTCAAAGAATCATTGAACAAAACAGCCATGTGGTATGAATAGTTGCTGTTTGGATTTGCCTTTATAAATTCAAATTCAATGGAATCTTTCCTCATTTTCCATGTCTTGTAATATGCCCTAAATTCCGCATCCAACGCACTCCTATCCTCACCATTCCTTTTTCTCTCTTCAATCTGCTTTTCAGTCTGCTCGAGCTCCTCCATGATACCTTTCAACAATTCTTCAACTGCAGCTTTATCATCATAGAAAAATTTTGAAGCCATTGCATAATTCTTCCTTGTACCTGTTGCAGTAACTTTATCACCAGGGAGCATGATAACTGACATCATTAATGGCATCTTCCTGCTTTTAATATCTTCCTTGGACATCTGCTCAAAAATCATTACCTCCCTATAACAGCTGTCCTGCAGGGTGTATGAGAATTTTCCATCTTCACTTACCAGCAAGGTATCTTCACGTACTGCGTCATTAGGGTACGCACTTTTTACACTTAACAAAATTGTCCTGTTCTCCAATCCCTCAATCTGTCCTTCCAGTGTTGAGGTCTGAGATGATGAACAAGAGGCAGCCATCAAGGCTGCAACAAAAACTGTAAACAGCTTCTTTTTCATTTTTCAGTAATTTTTAATGATTTTTTAGAACAGGTTATTGAGAAACTGATACAACTTCCCGCACCCGCAGGTTGCAAATATAGCATTTTTCTATATTTCCCACATTTCATCATCTTTCTGGGATTTATAGCATATTGGTACGAACTCTTTTTGCATAGCTGTTAAATAATTAATAGAATCATAATTAATTGTTTACATTCTTTTATGAGCACGTCTCATGGTGCCGGCCGTTTGATGAGCAGACATGAGGCTAGAAATATTCTTTCCCTTATAGCTGAGCAAAAGCTGCTTGAGCAGAGAAACATTATTCACAGCATCCGTTCTGTTAAGTATCTTGATGAAGCTGCCAGTGCTTATAAGGATATTGATGAGGTTATGGCCAAATCGTTTTGATGACTAGCTAAGTGCATGTCAGAGCTGCTATCCTTGCATTTACTCATCTTTTAATAATTTTATCGTTAAATCATCTTCATGTCCGTCAAAAAATTTCTCAATTACCTTTATAAATATTTCGTCCCCCGTTGCATGGAAGAATAGAGTCATGCATGATCTGACTTTCATAGAATCAAGGTACCCGAATATTTCTTCAAGTTCTTTAGTTTGTTGAAGAATCAATTGGGTGGCTTCCCGCAATCTTTTTCCAAGGATAGGGTGTGCGTAATAAGCTTTTGCTTCTTCTATATCATGTATCCCGTAGTGGTAAGATAACTGGCTTTTACCTATTCCTCTAAGTTGAGGGAAAATGAACCATATCCAATGGTCCTCTTTCCGTCCGTTATGAATTTCAGCAAGAGCTTGTTCGTACATAAATTTTTGAGGATCCAAGAACCTTTCTAGTTTATTACTTTTATTCATGCAAACTCTTCGTAAAACGGTCTGAAATTTCCTACCTTATTATGTTCTTTGTGTGAGTTGTGATCCTCCAATATTGCAAATACTATATACTTGTATTTGTTCTTGAATTCTTGTTCTTCAATTACCTCATGGAATAGTTTGGCAACGTGTCTTGGAGGATTGCAGAATGCTCCACAGCCTAATGCGCCTAATACCAATGAGTCATGGCCGTGTTTTAAGCCAATCCTGAGGATTGTACGTATTTTGTTTTTTGCCACATTAGCCAACTCTGGTATGATCATACCATGGTCATCAAGTTCTGGGTGGTTGATACCGGCAACTGTTATAAAAGACACTTCTCTAGGTTGAGACATCAGCTTATATCCATTTGCTTCACATTCCCGGAATATTGAGACGTTTGGAGAATATATGCCTCCAAAATTTCTGTCCATTGGGTATTGATGTCTTGATTTTTTCAATCCGTATTTTTCAGCATATGATGCGTATTGGTATAGAGAAAGAAACAGGTTGGTTCTTCTGAATATTGTTTCTTCCTGAGCTCCTGCACCATTCATAACACCTCCTCCTGGATTATGCCTGCTAGCCATGTTAAGTATTGCTGGATTATATCCCAAGTCCAATAATCTTATACCTTCCTCAAGACAATCTGCGTTTATAACTTCTATGGTTGTGGTGCCTTGGATTTGATTAATAGACCCTACAGAAAACGCTTCAGAGTAGAAACATGCGTATGCTATCACCTCGTTTGTTTTATTCAAGGCTACTTGTTCTCCATCTTCATTGATATATGATCCTTTTCCTGCAATTCTTATTGTGTTTTTATATACTTTTACTCTAAGTTGTTTGAGCTCAGAATAGTATAAAACATATCCGGCCTTGATTTTCTCATTTATTTCACTGTATTCATCCAGGAAGTCTGATGATGAATTCCATTCATAATCCATTTTACCCATATTTCTTGTTAATTAATAAATCATTACAGAATAGGATTTCTTTTTTTACTTTTAGCTCGGTTGTATTTCTCTCCCTTACATAACCAGCAGCTACATGGTGTTGATGTTGTTTTGTAAGCTTTAAAGTTTCTCACATTAGCATAATCATACCAATGAGGATGTTCAATACGTTTCCCGTCATCAGTTGCAAAGCTGAACAAGATGAAGAGATTCTCCTTCACTTGCAAATTGCGCCAGGTATTTGTATGCTTTGTGGTATTTGGCAATTCTCTGCAGATCTTTCTCTGTAAGTTCAGGTAATCGGAGAATATCCATATTATCTCGCAAATCAGCCATCTTTACCTTAAGTGCAATAGGATTATCCTTTACACGCTCAATAAACAGGTCATATGATTCACCTTCTCTTTTGGTCATTGCATCAAGAGCTGTTAGTACATCATCATTAAATCCTTCTTTTTTCAGGTGCTCCAATGTTATGTCAGTGTCTTCTATTACATCGTGAAGAAGAGCAACAATAATATCATTATCCTCATAGAAGTTATCAGCCACTCGTTTAGGATGATTGAAGTAATCTTCTCCAGCTTTATCAACCTGTCCGGCATGAGCTTTTCTAGCTATGATTTCAGCCTTCTTTCTAAGGGTAACATATTGGTATATGTGGTCATTCCACAATTCCTCAAGTTTTGCAGCTGTTTCTTCGTCAAGTATTTGTCCTGAGTGGCCTTTTCTCCAGTTTCTGTCGGGAAAATGCTTCTCTAAAACATCAGATGATAGTATTTTTGGTGAATCTGGGTGTATTGCTGCATCAAACTCCAAATCTACATAATGAGTCACCCTTTTCTTGCCACTCCAATCATCATCTACATAAGGATTTGATGAGAATTTTCCCGACATCAATATTCCATTAGGTTGTCCTTCACCAACTCTCAGCATAAAGAATCTGTCCCCCTCACGAGCTTTTTCCCATTCCCATACAGACCAGTTCAAATCCCATGGGAAATTGTCTTCATCATCAATAAAATCAAATAGCCCGTCTTCAAAATTGAATTCTTCTTCACAACGGTCAATCGTGTAGCTTGATATCGCCGGGTTCCATAAAAGTAGAAATGTATTCATATTGAATGTGGTAAAAATAATTATTAGCGCAATTTAAGCATTATAATCCATAATCTCTATAGGTACGTAGGTGTGTTTTCGCACCATTTCTCTTTCTATCCTTCATCCTCAACTTCCGCTTCTATTTCTTCCTTAATCTCTTCCAGTTCATTTTTCAATTCTTCTATTTCATCTTTAAGGTCCTCAATCTCATCCTTTAGGTCTTCAATTTTCTCTTTATATTCCTCAATATCTAATGTGCTGGATGCACTTAGGGAAATCATTACATCATCATTGTCCCAGTTTCTCATCTTTAGGTATTCTTCTTTCTTTTCCTTCAGTTCTGCTTCTTTTTCTTTTAAAAGTTGAAGGTTGTATTGCACTACAGGATCCTTTTTGAATCTTTCTTCAACTAGGTATTTTGTTTTTGAAAGACTAAGCTTCACCATTGGTGGTAGAGATATTTCTTCTAACTCCTCAATGTCTTTAACTATTTCAACATTATTTAATGTGGATGACTTTCTGGCAAGACCAAAAAACTGGGGGTTTTCCTCTTTTAATTGTTTTATGCTATCTAGTGCATTCTCAAAAGTTGGTTCACATGGATTGGTTTTGATTTTCATGTACATAGCTTCAGTGAGAGATTTTGCTTTGGGCTCTATTTTTGAAAATCGTATTCTCTCCACTAAATCCTTTTCTTCATCAGAATATGGAATTCTATAAATTTCAGTGAATGTATAGTCAGTATTTACTGATC
>JAFOER010000089.1 GCA_017380095.1 Bacteroidales bacterium | reverse complement strand
TTGTTCCCTCCAGAAATGTGTATAACAACCAAATGCAGAATTGCAACGGAAGAAATAAAGGTCAGGTGACTCCTGAGACGGCGTAGACAATCATTGCAGATGTGCCGTCAGATTTCCGTCTGTCTGAGAAAATGCATCCGGTATGACGCACTCATGCATTTTCGAGTCAGGAAATCAGGTGCAGATGCAATAGATTGTTAGCCAAGTCGAAGGCGGAGCATGACCTTTATTTTTACTGCAGTGGAAATTCTGCAGTTGTACAGTTTATACGAAGGTATATTTTGTTTGGAAGAGGGATATGAAGAGGTGGGGGGGGAAGAGTATTGGTAAAAAAGAAATCCCTGCTGGAATATACCTGCAGGGATTTGTTATGGTTATAAGATGATGTCGTTTATTTTGCGAAGCTGACAGATCTGGTCTCACGGATAACGGTAATTTTAACCTGTCCCGGATAAACCATCTCATCCTGAATCTTCTTGGCAATGTCAATTGAAAGCTGTTCAGCCTGCTGGTCAGTAACCTGCTCACTGCCTACGATAACCCTAAGCTCCCTACCTGCCTGGATAGCGTATGTTTTTGTAACGCCAGGGTAAGAAAGGGCGATGTTCTCCATATCCTGAAGTCTCTTGATATAAGACTCAATAACCTCACGTCTTGCACCAGGTCTTGCACCTGAAATTGCATCACCTACCAATACAAGTGGTGAAAGAAGTGAACTCATTTCAACCTCCTCGTGGTGAGCACCAATTGCATTGCAAATCTCAGGTTTCTCCTTGTATTTCTCTGCAAGTTTCATACCCAGGATAGCATGTGGCAACTCAGGGTCTTCATCAGATACTTTTCCTATATCATGCAACAGACCGGCTCTTTTTGCTGCTTTAGGATTCAAACCAAGCTCAGATGCCATGATGGCACAGATGTTCGCTACCTCCCTTGCATGCTGCAAAAGGTTCTGGCCGTATGAAGAACGGTATTTCATTCTACCGATGAGCTTGATAAGCTCAATGTGAAGACCGTGGATACCCAAATCTATACAGGTACGTTTACCTGTTTCAAGGATCTCCTCCTCAAGCTGTTTCTGAACTTTGGCAACAACCTCCTCAATTCTTGCAGGATGGATACGGCCGTCTGTTACAAGCTGGTGCAATGCAAGGCGTGCAACCTCCCTTCTTACAGGGTCGAATGCAGAAAGCAGAATTGCCTCAGGGGTATCATCTACAACAATCTCTACACCTGTTGCAGCCTCAAGGGCACGGATATTTCTACCCTCACGACCAATGATTCTACCCTTGATCTCGTCGCTCTCAATGTTGAACACTGTTACGGCATTCTCAATGGCAGTCTCAGGGGCTGTTCTCTGGATTGTGTTGATTACAATTCTTTTTGCCTCTTTTGAAGCAGTAAGTCTTGCCTCATCCATAACATCATTGATGTACGACATTGCCTGAGTCTTTGCTTCAGCCTTCATTGTTTCAATCAACTGGGCTTTTGCCTCTGCAGCTGTCATGCCGGCAATGCTCTCAATCTTCTCAATAGCCTCCTGTTTAAGTTTGTCACACTCTTCACTTTTTCTGTTAACAATCTCTACCTGAGCTTTAAGGTTCTCTTTGATAAGATCAATCTCTTTCTGTTTTTTGTTAATCTCCTGATTCTGCTGATTAATAACAAGCTCTTTCTGTTTAACCTTATTCTCAATCTGCTGAATCTGGCTGTTCCTCTCATTTATGAACTGCTCATGCTCGCTCTTAAGCTGGAGGAATTTCTCTTTTGCCTGAAAAATTTTCTCTTTTTTAATGTTTTCACCCTCTGTCTCAGCCTCTTTAAGAATCTGTGCCTTCTTTTTCTTAAGAACAACATTATTCACCACAAAATATGCGGCACAGAAACCAAAAACAGCTCCACAAAGGGATAAAATTGCAATTGTAATACTTTCCATCTCTTCTCTCTGTTTTTTATATGTGTTATTTTAAGGTTTTAGTTAAGTATCAAGCATAAAAAAAGCCGCTGGACCCGCTGTTTTCAGAAAAATCTTAAAAATAAGATTTGAGCTCCAATGATAGACGCAAACTTCCAACGTCCCGTAATAACGGAATCCCCCTAAGGGTCACCCAGGCCTGTTTTTGTCTGTTGGTCACTCGGTTCTGTTAATAGTGTTGATTTTCGCAAAGAGCTGTGATCCAACGGCTAAAATATTCTAGCGTTATGTATGTCTAAAAAAATGCTATCTGATAGATGCCAGATATTCATCCAATTGTCTGTCCAGAACCTTAAGGTCATCCACAAGGTTGTCAAACTCACGGTTCTGTTCCAATTTTACCATTTTTACTGCAAAATGAAGTACTGACATTGAAAGGGCATCCTGAACGTCCCTGTCCTTGAACTTGCTTTTGTAGAACTCCACCATCTCCCTGATCTTTGATACAGCAATACGCATGCTCTCCTCCTCAGACGGATGTATGGTCAGCGGATACTGCCTCTCGGCAATTGTTATCTTGATCCTCTGTTTTTCCTCTTCCATTGTCAGTCATTTAACATTGAAATACACTTGTCAATCTCCCTCACAATCTTTCCAATCCTCTTTTTAGCCTCCTTCACGTCATCTGTTGATGCAGTAAAGGCATCTGCCAATTGCATCTGCTCAACTTTCTGCTCTAACTCCTTTATCCTGTCGTTTTTTATTTCCAATTCCTTCAAAGCTCTCTCCAATTGTCCTTTTAACGAGACATTGTCAGACAGGGCAATTTCATATTTTGAGATAATCTGCTCAATATGACTTTTAAGTTTGCCTGTTATTATTTGACTTTCTGCACTCATTATAAAAACAATTCAGAAAGCAAATTTAAGAAATTTTTTATATAAAAAAAGTGAAAGCCCCTACATTTTGCAAGGACTTTCACTTTTCAATAAGGTATCGTATTACAATACGTTAATATCTACTACCTTATCCATTCCAACATGGATTGCATCCTCGTTCATTGGGATAAGATGATGGTGTCTTTCCGGAAGGGATTTCTTCAATCCTGCAACAACACTTTCCATTGACACTACAGGTTTCTTTTTAAGGAAAGCTCCAAGGACTATCATATTGAAAGCCTTGAGGTTTCCCATTCTTGCACTCTCTTCTGCAGCATCAATTGAACATATGTTTATGTCTTTTCTCTGAGGATGTCTTGTAATGCCATTGGGATCGTAAATCAAAAGGCCGCCAGGCTTTACAGAATTCTCAAATTTGTCCATTGACTGCTGGTTAAGGATAATCGCAGTGTCATATTTTGCAAGGATAGGGGAACCTATCTTCTTGTCACTGAGAATCACTGTTACATTTGCTGTACCACCACGCATCTCAGGACCGTAAGACGGCATCCATGTTACCTCTTTATCCTGCATGATTCCGGAATAGGCGAGAATTTTACCCATAGACAAAACTCCCTGACCTCCAAATCCTGCTATAATCAATTCTTCTTTCATCGTAATATAATTTTTGCGTTAATGGTTTATCTGTCTTTCATGTCGCCAAGAGGATAGAACGGGAACATGTTCTCCTCCATCCATTTGTTGGCTTTTACCGGGCTCATTTTCCATCCTGAATTACATGTACCTACAACTTCTACAAATGAGGTACCTTTCTCCATCATAGAATTCTCAAAGGCTTTTCTGATGGCTTTTTTCAATTTTCTTACTGAAGCCGGATTCTGGGCAGACTGTCTTGTAACATAGCATGTACCCTCAAGCTGGGCAAGAAGCTCAGTAATCTTCAAAGGATAACCGTTCAACTTGGCATCCCTTCCGTAAGGAGTGGTTGCTGTAACCTGGCCAAGAAGGGTAGTAGGGGCCATCTGGCCGCCGGTCATACCGTAAATGGCATTGTTGATGAATACAATTACAATGTTCTCTCCACGGTTGCAGGCATGCATTACCTCTGCAGTTCCTATTGATGCAAGGTCTCCGTCACCCTGATATGTGAATACATATTTGTCGGGATTAAGACGTTTAGTTGCTGTAGCAAGTGCCGGTGCACGGCCGTGAGCCGCCTGCTCCCAGTCTATATTCAGGTAATTGTATGCAAATACGGCACAACCTACAGGGGAAATTCCAATGGTCTTGTCCTGAATCCCCATCTCCTCAATTACCTCAGCAATCACTTTATGTACAACTCCGTGGGTACAACCCGGGCAATAGTGCATTATTGCGTCTGAAAGCACTGGAGTTTTGGAATAAACCACATTCTCCGGTTTAATTATATCTTTGATATCCATAATCCACTATTTTTTGAAAAATTTAACAAAAGCATCCAAGACCTCATCAGGTGATGGAATTATACCGCCCATCCTGCCATAGAACTCAACAGGAATTCTCCCTTCAACAGCAAGACGTACATCTTCAACCATCTGTCCTGCACTCATCTCAACAGTAAGTATACCCTTCAACTGAGGTATCATATCCTTAATCTGTTTCTCAGGAAATGGAAAAAGAGTTATTGGTCTCAACAGTCCAACCTTGTAGCCGGCCTCACGGGCCTGATCAACGGCTGCCTCACAAATTCTTGACATACTGCCGTAAGCTACAAAAAGATATTCAGCATCTTCTGCAAGGTATGTAGCATATCTCACCTCATTCTCCTGAATCTCCTTGTATTTTGCCTGAAGCTTGATGTTTACCCTCTCCTGAACATTAGGGTCAAGCGCAAGAGAAGTTATGAGATTCCTGTCCCTCTCCGGAGTCTTTCCGGTAAGGGCCCAAGGGCACTCTGCCTTAACCTGCTCTGCAGTTCTGCGTGGTTTCATCTCACCCATTTCTACCTTCTCCATCATCTGGCCTATTACACCGTCCGAAAGGATCATTGCAGGTATCCGGTATTTGAAGGCAAGGTCGAAACCCAAGCCTACATAATCATACATGTCCTGCGCTGAAGCAGGGGCAAGTACAATCATCTTGTAGTCACCGTGGCCGCCGCCCTTTACTGCCTGGAAGTAGTCTGCCTGGCTAGGCTGGATTGTACCAAGGCCCGGACCGCCCCTCATCACGTTTACAACAACACAAGGGAGTTCCGCACCTGCAAGATAACTCAAACCTTCAGCCATAAGGCTTATACCCAAACTGCTGGAAGATGTCATAACCTTTTTGCCTGTGCTGGCACCACCGTATACCATATTGATGGACGAGGTCTCACTCTCTGCCTGAAGGACAACCATTCCGGTAGTCTCCCAAGGTTTCTGCTCCATCAAAGTCTCCATAACCTCAGACTGAGGAGTGATAGGGTATCCGAAATAGCCGTCGGCACCGCATCTGATGGCGCCATAGGCAATTGCCTCGTTACCCTTCATAAGAATCTTTTCTGCCATATCCCTTATATTTTATATTTTAACTCTATAAACTGTAATTACGGCATCAGGACAAACTGTTGCGCAATTTGTACATCCTGTACAGTTCTCAGGATTTTCCATATAAGCATAATTGTACCCCTTGCCGTTTACCTGTTTAGACAATGCAATTGTCCCGGTAGGGCAGTTTGCAATACATACACTGCAACCCTTGCATTTCTCGGTATCTACTGTGATAGCTCCTTTTACTGCCATATCTGTAATTTTAACTGTTAGACAATCATTTACCTCCAAAGAAACCGAAACCTCTCTGTATCCCTTCAATTGTAGCATCCCATCTGATGATAATGCCTATTACAAGAAGGACACATAGGACAACCATCGCTTTTCCTGTTGGAGTCAACTCATTATATGAGTCTACTAATTTAGATATTTTTTCTTTAATCATTGTATTTTTCTATTCTAATTCGTGCATCAACTGCAACAACATTTGTCATATTGCCAAGAAGAGGGTTAAGATCCATCTCCGCAATCTCCGGCGCAAGGGCACAAAGCGAAGATACTCTCGAAACCGTTTCTGCAAATATAACTTCATTTACCCCTTCTTTTCCCCTAATACCTTCAATAATTTTATATCCGCGCAAATTTTTTATCATTTTGTGGGCAATATCCTTTGAAAAAGGGGCAAGATTGGAAGATACATCTCCCAATGCCTCCACAAAAATTCCACCAAGACCGCAAAGCACCTGTGTCCCGAAATTTCCTTCACGCTTCGCACCAATGAATATCTCTGTTCCCGACAACATGGGCTGAAGAAGAACCGCCGTGGTATCCTTTATCTTCATCATCCTTTCAAACTCCTTCACAAGCTGCAACCGGTCCTTCACATCCAGCACCACACCGCCCACATCTGTTTTGTGGACAGGACCCACAACCTTCATAACAAGCGGATACCCTATCTGTTCAGCAGCAATTACAGCATCCTCAGCTGATTTGACAACCCTTTCCTGAACCCTGTTGATTTTTGCGGCATCGAGAAGCCTTGCCACATCAGCAGGAGGAAGATAGCCGTTAGGTGCACCCTGTACAATATCCCTTATGGTTTCAATATCAATATCCCGATATACGTAATTTTCATCTTTTGAGGAGAGTGTATTTACCATATTTACAAAAGCGTGCCCGAAAGATACCTCATCATTGAAGCAGATACCTCCAAGGTGCTGGAAAGTTTCAATTGCCTCTCCCGCATTTATTACAGAGGTGAGAATTGGGTAAATTGGCTTGCGCGATGTCTTCATCTTATCCAGAATGAGCTTATAAACATCAGTCACATCAGTGAGTCCGGGACTTCCAAAAATGACAGCCATACCGTCAATCTCGTCAAAATCATTGTTGCAGGCATCTATGATGCAACCCAACTGCTCCTTGGTTCCGGTAGCAAGAAAATCAATGGGATTTGCTACAGATGAGCCATTGTACAGTTTTGCAAGCAACGCATCTGCCTTCTCTCCTTTAAGGTGTGGAATATTTATACCGTTGCTGCTCAATACGTCCGTAAGCATTACGGCAGGGCCCCCGGCGTGGGTAATGATGGCAATATTTTTCCCTTTTGGCTTGGGCATAGAAAAGATTGCAGCCATATTCACCAGCTCCGTACGGCTGTATACACGGTTGATTCCGGCCTTGCGGAACAGTGCAGTCACAGCTTCGTCAGGAGAAGCAAGGGCACCGGTATGGGAAGAGGCTGCGCGGCTGCCCGCTTCACTGTAACC
>JAFOER010000088.1 GCA_017380095.1 Bacteroidales bacterium | reverse complement strand
GATGCTCCAAGGATGCAGCAGTATACCAAATGGGGTGGTGCGCTTCCTGAACTTAATTTGCCTTTCAAGGGTACAGAACCGTCAGCATTTATTATCATCTGTTCAACTGTTGCAGAAAACAAGTGGGTGGATATAGATCTTGGAATTGCGGCACAGAGCATGCTTTTGAAGGCAGTTGAGATGGGGTTGAACGGTATATGTATAGGTGCATTCAATAAAGCTGAGGTTACTTCTGAGTTTGCATTGCCTTATGAGCCTGTACTGGTCCTTGCTATTGGCAAAGGGGCAGAGAATATCCAGCTTACACACGTGAGAGAGGGTGAGAGCCAGACATATTACCGTAAGAATGGAGTGCATTTTGTCCCTAAATTGGGATTGGAAGACTTGATATTATAACTAAAACTAATTTGATATGAAGAAACTTGTTTTATTTTCATTGGCCTTTATAGTGGCCCTTTCTGCATGTGTGCAGAATAAAGATGCTGAAATGCCGGAAGTTGGCAATAAGAAGTATTACGATATAACTCAGATAACCCCTGAGGGTTCAAGGACTATGTCTCTTGTTACCGAGGTTTCAGATATAAATGATTCAACTGTAACCTTTACATATAATTATACTTTTTTGGATGGTACAATATTTACCGATACTCTTATATCAAAAAAAGATGGTGAAGATTCCCAGATAGTCTCAATGAAAGCTCTTTTTACACCGCAACTGATGATGTTCAACAGAGACTCAATTGAGTATGTTGAAGGAACAGAGAAGCTTGTGTACAAGAACCATTTGGAGGAAAATACCGTTATGGATCCTGCCAGACTTGTTCTGAAGGCAAAGGACAACGGTGCTGAAGTTATGATTGAACTGTCAGTTGAGGAGAGAAATGTATATGCAGTAGAGGAAGTTACAACACCTGCCGGCACATACAAATGCATCAAGTCATCTGAGAACCATGTGGCAAAAATTGGTGATCAGGAATTCTTCAGCAAGGTAGTTTACTTGCACAACGTTAAAAATGACGGTATGGTAAGACAGACCATCTACAATAAAGCTGGTGAAGCAACCTTGGATGCAGTTCTTACTAAAGAAGAATAGAATATCCGCTGCAGAAGGTCTTGTATCTGTCTCCCAAAACTGATTTGATCATTTCTCCAGCTTTGGCACAAGTACAATGGCCGGACACAATTTCCATTTGAGGATACTTATCCCTTATAATTTCAGCCGCCTGAATAATTTGGGCGGCTTCTTTTTTTGCATCCTCTGCATTCAGGTAATCAACATAATGTAGTCCGCCTATATAATATACTGCCCTTTGGGACGACGTCCTAATGGGCGTTTTTCGTGAATCTGCCCCGTGGGACGACGTCCCAATGGGCAAAATGTTCAGTATTCCGCGGTGGCTGCAAGGGGAGATTACAGCATATTGCTCTGGGGCAAATTCTGCATAGACAGCTAATTCATGGGAAAAATCGTCGGGAAAATCATTTTTATACAGGTATTTGTTGCCAATGGGCATTGGCTGGGTGCCTGCTGATTCTCCTGTAGGGACTAGGGTTATTTTGCCGGTTATAGATATTGGTTCTGATACCTGTACAAAACGGTGCCCGTATTCAGCAAAGAGGGATTGTTCCATTC
>JAFOER010000087.1 GCA_017380095.1 Bacteroidales bacterium | reverse complement strand
TTTACCTGTAAGGGTGCTGTTTTCCACAACATGCTCTCCGTTGGTGAATGTGTGTACAACGGTGCTTGAGAAACTCATCCCCTCAAACGGGCTCCAGCCGCATTTGTATGCAGGGCGGGATGTTGAGGTGCTGTCGGGAAGATTGAGGTTTACAATGGCAATGTCTGCGAAATATCCCTCCCTTAGGAATCCTCTCTCCTTTACTCCAAAGCACTCTGCAGGGCCGTGCGACATCCTTGCCACAACATCCTCTACTGTAAATACCCCCTTGTGGGCAAGTTCAAGCATTGTCTGGAGGCTGTGCTGTACAAGAGGCAGGCCGCTAGGAGCTTTGGCGTAATTGTTTGCCTTCTCCTCCTTAAGGTGCGGTGCGTGGTCTGTTGCAACCACCTTAATGATACCTTCCTTTACAGCTTTCCTTATGGCAAGCATGTCATCTTCTGTCTTTATTGCAGGGTTGCATTTCATGTGGCTGCCATATTTTGGATAATCGTTGCTGTTGAACCACATGTAGTGTACACAAACCTCACCTTCAATGAGAGGATTTGCCTTGCGGGCCTCCTTTATCATCTCAATCTCGTCTGCAGTGCTTATGTGAAGTATGTGGAGCCTGCTTTTGTTGCGTACGGCAAGATCAAGAGCCCTGCGGGTACACTCAATGCATGCCTCGCGGCTCCTTATCTTATAGTGCATCTGGAACGGAATCTCTTCCCCGTACTGGGCAGTGTATGCTGCCATATTTGCCTTTATTATATCCTCCTGCTCGCAGTGGGTGGCAATGAGTACCTTCTCCCTGAATATCTGCTCAAGGGTCTGCTCATCATTTACAAGCATGTTTCCTGTAGAAGAGCCCATAAATACCTTTACACCGCAAACTCTGGTGGTGTCCATCCCCTTTATCTGCTCCATGTTGTCGTTGGTTGCACCAAGATAGAAGGAGTAGTTTGCAAGGCTGGTTTCAGATGCAATGCTGAATTTCCCCTCAAGAGCCTCATTTGTGGTGGTAGGAGGGTTGTTGTTGGGCATATCCATAAAACTGGTTACACCGCCCAGTACCGCTGCGGCACTCTCGGTTGCAATTGTTGCCTTCTGGGTGTTGCCAGGCTCACGGAAGTGCACCTGGTCGTCAATGACGCCGGGAATTATGTGCATTCCTGCTGCATCAACCGTCTTGTCTGCGGTGATGGAATTTATTTCAGCTTCATATCCGCTCCGGTCTGCAAACGAAGAAGCCTTTATTATTTTTTCAATTCTCTCTCCATTAATCAAAAGGCTACCCTCAAAAGATAGCCCTTCGTTAACTATAGTACCGTTCTTAATAAGTGTAACCATACCAATATAGTTTATTTCCCTTTCTGTTTAGGGGTTATTTTACGGAATTTCATTTTTAGCACTCCCCAGAATGCCTCTCCAAAGATGCCTGAACTCATTTTTGATGTTCCCTCGGTCCTGTCTATGAAGATGATTGGAACCTCCTGTATCTTGTATCCCAACTTGTAGGCATTGTATTTCATCTCAATCTGGAATCCGTACCCTTTCATCTGTATCTTCTCCAGATCAATATTGCCGAGAAGTTCTTTTGTGTAGCACTTGAAACCTGCAGTGCAGTCATAAACCTTCATTCCAAGCACTGTCCTTACATAAGTTGAGGCGTAATATGACATTATCACCCTCCCGATAGGCCAGTTTACCACACTTATACCTTTGCAGTACCTCGATCCTATTGCCAGACCGGCGCCATCCTTGGCG
>JAFOER010000086.1 GCA_017380095.1 Bacteroidales bacterium | reverse complement strand
TGTTTCTATCCTTAACCCAGAGCAGACAAAATACTACTTCCTTTCTGGTTTCACCGCTAAATTGGCAGGTACAGAGCGTGGTATCACTGAGCCAACCCCTACTTTCTCAGCTTGCTTTGGTGCAGCATTCCTTTCACTTCACCCAACAAAATACGGTGAGGAGCTAGTTAAGAGAATGGAGAAATCAGGTGCTACAGCTTACCTTGTAAACACTGGCTGGAACGGAACAGGCAAACGTATCTCAATTAAAGATACCCGTGGAATCATTGACGCTATCCTTGACGGTTCAATTGACAAGGCTGAGACTAAAGAGATTCCATTCTTCGGTTTCAAAGTTCCTACAGCTCTTCCAGGTGTTGATTCAGGTATCCTTGATCCAAGAGATACTTATGCAGAGGCAGCTCAGTGGGAGGAGAAAGCTAAGGATCTTGCTGGCCGTTTCATTAAGAACTTCAACAAGTTCACCGGTAACGAGGCAGGTAAAGCATTGGTTGCAGCTGGTCCACAGCTATAATCAATCTGCAACAGCAATAAAAGAAAAAGCCTGGAGCATTTGCTTCAGGCTTTAATTTTTTATGAAAATTGCTTACGGGATAAGCTTGTAGTTTTCTACAGCATATTTTTTAGGTCTGTTGTCGAAATGCCACCACTCCTCATCAATCTTAAGGAATCCGCTCTCTTCCATTACCCTTCTAAGAAGCAATCTGTTGTCGAGCTCCCTTTTTGTAATGACACCCTCATCCAACAGCTGCTGTTCAATATTTACACGGCTATGGTCTGCAAAGCAGTCATATTCAGAACCCATCGGGATTGGGAAACCGGTACAGTCTATAATGGTTACATCAACTGCATTTCCAAAATTGTGGTTTCCGCCACCTTTTTTTGGATTTGCCACAAAATCTTCCTTATCAGTCCCCTCTACAGTTGCCCACATCTCCTGCTGGATGCTGATTGGACGTGCTGCATCGTATATAATAAGGTTTAGGTCAGGCCTGATGGTTTTTAGCAGTCTGTTTGCCTTTACAAGCTTCTCTGCAGCCTCAGGCAACATGAATGCCTTGTTTACATTATGGTAAAGGACTCTTCCCATAAAATTGTAAGGTTTTGCGTAAATGAGGTCTACTGCAATTGTTGAATCAAGATCATGGATATCAACAAGTCCCATAGCACGCATTTCAGCCTCCTTTGGAGTATCACCATTTGGGTTGGAACTTTTTGGTGCAGTACATCCTGCCAAAATCACTAAAATTAGTGATATGCCAATTAAAAAATTCTTCATAATTTTGAACTATTAAAATATAATAATTATTTAAATCAGTTTCTTTAAGCAAAATTAAACATAAAAATCAATAAATTGTTAAAAGGAGAAAAAAGATATGAAGAAAGTAAATTTTAAAAACCACCCGGTAAATCTTAAGGGGAACCTTCCGCAAACAGGTAAAACTGCACCTGACTTCAGACTTACCAAATCTGACCTTGCAACTTTAACATTAGACGACTTGAAGGGCAAAACTTTGGTGCTCAATATATTCCCAAGTTTAGATACAGGTATATGCGCAATGAGTGTGCGTAAGTTCAACGAGCTTGCGGCAAATATGAAAGATACCGTTGTTCTTGCTATTTCAAAGGATCTTCCGTTTGCACACAACCGTTTCTGCACAACAGAGGGGATACAGAATGTCATAGCACTGTCTGATTTCAAGGATATGGGATTTGCTACAGATTATGGAGTTCTGATGCAGGATGGACCTCTAGAGGGTTTGTTGGCTAGGGCGGTAATTATCATTGATCCAGAAAAAGTGGTACGATATGTACAGCTGGTACCTGAAATTACACAGGAGCCGGATTATAATGAGGTTTTGAGGCATCTCTAAATGATTTAATGATTAAATTTGCAGAAAACTCGGCAGATGCAATATAAACTCAATAACAAATCATCCCTGATCCTCGAAGGCGGAGGACTCAGGGGTGTTTTTACTTGTGGCGTACTGGATAATTTTATGGAGCGGGGAATTGAATTTCCCTTCTCTGTAGGTGTGAGTGCCGGAGCCTGTAACGGACTCTCATATATCTCCAAACAGAAAGGACGTGCAAAATACAGCAATATAGACCTTCTGGCCAAATACCGCTACATTGGCCTCAAGTACCTTTTCACGCAAAGGAACATAATGGACTTCAACCTCCTTTTCCACAAGTTTCCCGACGAAATTATCCCTTATGACTACCATGAACTTGCATCCACGACCAGAAAGTTTGTAATGGTAACCACAAACTGCATCACAGGAGAAGCAAACTATCTGCAGGAATACACGAACAGCCGCAGGGTAATAGATATAGTGAAGGCCTCGAGCAGTCTCCCATATATTTCTCCAATTTCTTATGTAGACGGCATCCCTATGCTCGACGGAGGAATTGCAGATTCAATCCCTTTAGAATATGCAATCTCACAAGGATACGACAATCCGGTAATAGTCCTCACAAGAAACCGGGGATACAGAAAATCTGAAACAAGAAGTTCGTTTATTCCCAAAATGTTCTATTCAAAGTATCCTTCACTTGTCAAATCCATAGTTTCAAGAAACAGGAGATACAACGCAACGATGGATTATATTGAAAAGATGGAGGATGAGGGAAAATTGAAGGTAATCCGTCCTGTCAAACCCATAGAGGTTTCAAGGATGGAAAAAAATATAGAAAAATTGACCTCTTTGTACCGTGAAGGGTATGAATTGGCATCCAAGTTTAATTTAGAATAAATATTTTTTATTATATTCGCAAGAATAAAAAATTGAAGAACTATGTTAGTACAAATTATAAATGGAAAAATCCATACGCCACAAGGTTGGCTAAAAAATGGATCTGTAATTATCAACGACAATAAAATCCTGGAGGTATCGAACTGTGACTTGGCGGTAGTAGGAGCAAAAATTATTGACGCCAAAGGTATGTACATAGTTCCAGGTGGTGTGGAAATCCACGTTCACGGCGGTGGCGGAAGAGACTTTATGGAAGGCTCTGAGGATGCGTTCAGAACCGCTGTTGATGCTCACATGCAACACGGAACAACCAGTATATTCCCTACCCTTTCGTCATCAAGCATTCCAATGATCAGAGCGGCTGCGGCTACTACTGAGAAGCTGATGGCAGAGAAGGACAGCCCAATCCTTGGTCTTCACCTTGAGGGGCACTATTTCAATATGAAGATGGCAGGCGGACAGATTCCTGAATATATAAAGAATCCTGATCCCAACGAGTATATTCCTCTTTTGGAGGAGACAAACTGTATAAAGAGATGGGATGCATCTCCAGAGCTTCCAGGCGCTATCCAGTTTGGTAAATATGTTTCATCAAAAGGAATCCTAGTATCTGTTGCACACACTCAGGCTGAGTTTGAAGATATCAGGGCCGGTTACGATGCAGGCTATACCCACGCAACCCACTTCTACAATGCAATGCCTGGATTCCATAAAAAGAATGAGTACAAATATGAGGGAACAGTAGAGTCAATCTATTTGATGGATGATATGACAGTAGAGGCAATTGCAGACGGTATCCACGTACCTCCAACAATCCTCAGACTCATCTACAAGGTTAAAGGTGTTGAGAAGACAGCCCTTATAACAGATGCCCTAGCTTGTGCTGCAAGTGACAGCAAAGTGGCATTTGACCCACGTGTGATAATTGAGGACGGCGTTTGTAAACTTGCAGACCGCTCAGCTTTGGCAGGAAGTATTGCAACAATGGACCGTCTTATCCAGACAATGACATTCCAGGCAGAGGTTCCTTTGTTTGACACAATCCGTATGATTTCCGAGACTCCAGCCAAGATTATGGGAGTTTACGACAGAAAAGGTTCCCTTGAGCGCGGCAAAGATGCAGATATCCTTCTTCTTGACAAGAATCTGGATGTACGTGCTGTATGGGCAATGGGTAAAATGGTTAAGAATTTTGAATAACAGCGTTTATGCTTACACAAATAATCAACGGAAAAATCCTCACAAATGAGGGTTGGCTTGAAGGAGGTTCAATTATTCTCAGTGATTCCAAAATCCTTGAGATAACCAACAGTGACCTTCCGAGAGTAGGTGCACAGATTGTAGATGTAAAAGGAGATTACATTCTTCCCGGTTTTGTTGCAATGAACATCCACGGTGGTGGAGGACATGCATATAAAGAGGGAACAAGGGAGGCTTTTGATGCTGCAACCTCAGTTCATCTGAAACATGGTGCAACAACCATTTTCCCTACAATCTATACTGCAAAGACAGAGAAAATCTACAATTCTGCCAAAGTTTGTGAGGAAATCCTTAAAGAAGGAAATACACCAGTTAAAGGTCTGCATATTGCAGGTCCTTACTTCAACCCGCAGATGGTTAAAGGTTTTCCAGGTGCCAAGGATCCCGACAAGGAAGAGTATCTGAAAATACTTTCAGACATACCTTTCATAAAGAGATGGGACCTTTCACCTGAATTGCCAGGGGCATATGAGATGGCCACAATCCTCAAATGGAAGAACATTGTAGCCGGAATTACCCACACTCAGGCTGAGTTCCAGGTTGTGAAAGAGGCTATGGAGGCAGGTTTCACACACGTGTCACAGCTATACAACTCAATGCCTGGATTCCATAAACGTGGTGAGTACAAATATGAAGGAACCGTTGAGAGTGTGCTTCTGCTTGATGAAATGAGTGTAGAGGTCATTGCAGACGGCAAACACCTTCCAGGAACCATCCTCAGACTTGTCTATAAGCTCAAAGGTGTAGAAAACATGTCGCTTGTAACCTGCGCCCTCAAATATGCAGCATTCAACGGTGAGCTTGAGCCGGATTCAGATTTTGTAATTGAGGACGGCGTATGCAAACTTAAGGACCACTCTACCCTTGCAGGCAGCATTGCAACAATGGACAGAGTGATTAAGGTTGCAGTTGAAGCTGGCATCCCATTTGAAGATGCAGTAAGAATGGCATCAGAAACACCAGCAAAAGTGATGAAATGCTATGACAGAGTAGGATCACTTGAGGAAGGAAAGGATGCGGATATAGTTACAATGAATAAAGATCTTGAAGTGACCGGAGTATGGTCACAAGGTGTAAGATATGAAGGTTAGACAACTATTTCTGATTTTGGCAATGGTTGCAGCATACAGCTGTTCATCACCATTGGAAAAATCAGTACTTGAGCCGCTCACATCAAAAGAACTTGATAAAGTTGCCGGGAAGGACATTTCCTTTCTGGCAACTTATTCTATTGTTGAGGAGAAATCCAACTACATACATTCAACCCAGGATTCTTCCCGATGGAGAGGTATAACCTATCAGAGACTTCACAACTATCTTAAAACAATAGAAAGTGCCGAACTAAACTCTCCTTTGTTTGCCCAGTTAAGGGAAAAATGGGAGAATCTTTACGACAGTTATAATGTTCAGGTTGATACCATTTTGCACAAATGGAATGATTATATAATCAAGAATACACCCGATTCCCTACTTGCGCTCTCTTTTGAAGGGGTAGAAATAGAGAAAATCAGAAATGCAAAAAAGCAGATTGACACATTGGTTAAAGCAAAGCTTAAGTTCAAGGCACTTTCATTTCCAGTAGACTCCTTATCATTGACTTACCGCTTTGAGCCATATAGTGATACTTCATGTCTCAATCATATAACTCATAAGAAAAGGATAAGGGATAGTGTTGTAATTAAAGTTTTCCCCAATCTCGTACCCCAATTGAAGACTGCTTTGGCTATCAATGATACCTCATTGACATTTGCATATGAGATACACTCACTTTATGCAAACGGCAAATGCTATAATGTGGATACATTAAAATCTCATCTGCCTAAATCAGTAATCCAATTCATTGATGCCGAGAGAAGCTCATTGGAATCACAGATTTTTGACGAGAGCTATTTCAGGGAGAGGATAATCAGGGAACTTGTAGACCCTTCGTTCATCTCACAAAGTGCGTATATAAAGGTGAATGCCGAGGATTACTACAAGGAGATTGATTCTCTTGTATTCAGTTATACTAATCTTCAGTAATTACCATATCAAGCGGTTTGTCAAACTCTTCGCAAGGAATTCTCTCTACCATCTGGAAATCGAATGCCAACCCAACTGTAGTGCATTTTATATAAGGTAAAAGTTTGTCATAAAAGCCCTTTCCCCTACCCATCCTGTTGCCTGCCTTGTCAAATGCAACACCTGGAATAATGGCCAGATCTATCTCAGACGGGTCAATTACATCCTGCGTAGACGGTTCCAGGATTTTATTATATCCGCTTTCCATCATTTCAGGAATATACTCTTTAAGTGTCAGAATATCACCGGTTACAACAGGAAGTGCAATGCGTTTGTTTCCCAGCCGGCGGTTGCTCAACTGTTCAAGAAGCAAATTTGTGTTTACCTCGTCGGGAAGGGCATGGTAAAGCAGGATAGTTTGTGCTTCTGCAATTTGGGGCAACTGCAGAACTTTCCGCTCTATAGGAAGTGACTTTTTAAGACGCTCCTCTGCAGTATAGCCTGCCTTAAGGGACCTGATGATTTTCCGCAGTTCCTTCTTTTCCTCAGAGACAGTCATATCAGTTCATGAATGAGTTGATGAATGGAGTAATTCCGGCTTTGAAGAACTCAACTGCAATAACCATGATTATAAGTCCCATAATCCTTAGCATTACATTTATACCTGTCTCTCCCAGGTATTTGACAATTTTTGTTGAGAAGGCAAATATCAGATAACCCAGAATCAGAAC
>JAFOER010000085.1 GCA_017380095.1 Bacteroidales bacterium | reverse complement strand
GGACGTTCTGTCCGCTGATGAGCCCCGCCGGAAGCCTTGAAACGGGCGAGTCCTTTACATCGGGATTTACACTATAAAACGGAATCTTGAGTATATACTTGGAATCCAGCACTTTTTCTGTGAAGGACTCATCTCTCCTGGAATAGGAGTTGTCGCTCAAAAGATATTTCCAGTCACACCCTGCTACAATGGAATCCATCTCTGCCGCATTGTAGCCCATGGCATACATGCCGCCTACAAGACCTCCTATACTCGTGCCCACAACCATATCCACAGGCATATTCACCTCCTCCAGCACCTTTATGGCACCAATGTGCGCAGCACCTTTGGCACCTCCACCACACAGCACAAGGGCCACCTTTGGACGTTTTGCTCCCGACAAATCCACCCCTGCCGCAAAAAGATTTGCAGCACACACAATCAACACAAAAACAGCTGTAAACAATCTTTTCATACTCTCATTCCAATCTTTCTTCAAATTTTCCCGACAAGTCCCCTACTTTTTCCCTGCAAGCATACCGCAAGCCGCATAAATATCCTCTCCACGACTGGCACGCAACGTTGTCATAAGGCCAGCGCCATTGAGCCTCTCCTTGAAACTCTCTATGACAGGCATAGGTGACGGCATAAGAGGAGAATCGGGAATGGCGTGGAACCTTATGAGGTTCATCCTGCACTCCAGTCCTCTCATCATCCTAACCAGGGCATCCGCATGCCTTTTGGTATCATTCACCCTGTCAAACATGATATACTCAAAGCTCACCCTGCGCTGCCCTGTAAAATCATACTCCTTAATAAGTTCAAGGGTATCTTCCAAAGGGAAGCCCTTCTCCACAGGCATCAGCTCAACCCTCTCCCCGGGGAACGGATTATGCAAGCTTATTGCCAGATGGCATTTTGTAAGGTCCAGAAACGCCTTAAGCGGATTCACGGCCCTGTAAACACCCCTGTTCTTCTCATCCTGCCTGTAATCCGGAACCTCTATAAGCTGTGGTGACATTGTAACACCTATACTGCTCAATGTAATCCTTTTTGGGCTCCATGCAAACCCCCAATCTGCTGTAAGGATCTCTATCACCTTAAGGACATTGGCAAGATTGTCCAATGGCTCACCCATACCCATAAACACGGCGTTGGTAAGCTGCTCCGCCTCATCAATACCCATAAACTGGGAAATTATCTCATTCACCCGGAGGTTGCCGCTGAAACCCTGCCTGCCTGTCATGCAGAACTTGCACCCCATCTTGCACCCCGCCTGGGAAGAAACACAAATTGTGGCTCTTGGTTCATCGGGAATCATAACTGCCTCAATGCTTGTACCTGTATGGCAAGGGAAAAGGTATTTCTTTGTCCCGTCTACAGATGCCTGCAGCTGGGTATAATCTATCCTGCCAACTTCGCACTCTGCAGAAAGGAGTTCCCTGGCCGCCTTTGAGAGGTTAGTCATCTGGTCTATTGATGTTACCCTCTTCTTGTATAGCCAGTCCGCTATCTGTTTTCCGGTAAACGCCGGCAACTTGTACTCTACGGCAAGCTGCTTCAATTCCTGCAGCGACATGCCCAATAAAATTTTCTTCATACGTTGGCAAAGTTACGATTTTTTGAG
>JAFOER010000084.1 GCA_017380095.1 Bacteroidales bacterium | reverse complement strand
GGTCTTAGGGGTGTTCTGGGCCTTCTTTATGATGCTGCTGATGGAGATGCCGCCTGCAGCCTTCTTTATAGGGCTGGCAGGTTTATCGGGTGCCGGTGCCTGCATCTGCGCTGCCGGAGCTTCTGCCACCGGAGCCTGTGTTACCGGAGCTTCTGCTGCCGGTTTTTCAGGTGCCGCAACCTGCGGCTGTGCCGGTTGCTGTACAGTTGTTTGCTGAGGTGCCACCTGCTGTTGTGCCGCCGGAGCCGCTTGTACCGGTGCTGCCGGAGCCGGTTGGGATGCAACAGGTTGAGGAGCCGGTTGAGGAGCTGCCGGTGCCGGAGCGGCTGCAACGGTTGCCGGTGCGGCCTGCAGCTGGGCAAGTTTTACAAGCATGAACTCCACCAGAAGCCTCTGGTTGCCGCTCTGCCTGTACTCGCTCTCACATTTTGTGGTGTGGCCAAGGGCCTCGTACAGGAAGCGTAGGGAGCATTTTGCACTCTGCTGCTTGTATCTCTGGGCTACACTTGGAGCCATATCCAGCAGCTTGTGGGTTGAGGTATCCTGGCATACAAGGAGGTTTCTCAGGTGGCTGCTCAATCCCCCCACAAAATAGAGGGCGTTGAATCCTTTTGAGAGGATCTCGTCAAAAAGGAGCAGCGATTTTGAGAAATTGCCTGTAAGGGTACACTCTATAAGGTTGAAATAATATTCATGGTCAAGAACGTTGAGGTTCTTTATTACCCCTGCGTAATCTATCTCGGTGCCGCAGAATGCAACGCACTGGTCGAACAGGGTGAGGGCGTCGCGCATTGCGCCGTCCGCCTTCTGTGCAATCACGTGAAGGGAGTCGCTGTCTATCTTTATCCCCTCTGCCTTTGCAATATTCTGAAGGTTGCCCACAATTCCCTCAACCGAGATACGGTTGAAGTCGTATGTCTGGCAACGGCTCAGGATTGTCGGGAGTATCTTGTGCTTTTCTGTGGTGGCAAGGATGAAGATGGCGTGTGCAGGGGGTTCCTCAAGGGTTTTGAGGAATGCGTTGAATGCTGCAGAAGAGAGCATGTGCACCTCGTCTATGATGTACACGCTGTACTTGCCAACCTGGGGAGGTATCATCACCTTCTCTGTGAGGAGCCTTATGTCGTCTACAGAGTTGTTGGAGGCGGCATCCAGTTCGTGGATGCAATATGAACGCCCCTGGGCAAAGGAGATGCATGACTCGCACTCGCCGCAAGGCTCAAGGTCTGCCCCGGGGTTCATGCAGTTTATTGTCTTTGCAAAAATTCTGGCACTGGAGGTTTTTCCAACGCCGCGCGGACCGCAGAACAGATATGCGTGGGCCAGTTGCCCCCTCTTTATTGAGTTCTTGAGGGTGGTTGCAATGCTGTCCTGTCCAACAAGGCCTGTGAAATTGTTTGGCCTGTATTTCCTTGCCGATACTATAAATTTCTCCATAACACACAAAGATACGAAATATCTTCTAAATTTGCGGAGTTTTTTATTGAGCAATGGTGAGTACAGAAAAAGAGATATTGAGGATTTCATTGAAACGGACCTCTTCGCCCGTAGCATATTGTGCCCTTTCTGCAAAATGCGGCACCAGGGATGAGGAGCCTGCATATAACGGACTGGCCCATTTTACTGAGCACATGTTCTTTAAGGGGACAGCGGCAAAGAGGGCAACGGCCATAAACAATACCCTGGAGAGGGTAGGGGGAGAGCTTAATGCATACACTACAAAGGAGGAGACTGTGCTCCACGCAACGGTGCTCAGGGAAGACCTTCCCAAGGCCATCGACCTCCTTATGGAGATAGCATTTACCTCCACATTCCCGCAGAAGGAACTGCAGAAGGAGAGGGAGGTGATATACGAGGAGATAACCTCGTACAAGGATATCCCTGCAGACTGCATATATGAGCATTTTGAGCAATTGCTCTTTGAGGGGCATCCCCTTCAGATGCAGATACTTGGAGAGAAGAAAACCCTCAGGAAGATAGATTCTGCCATAATGCAGGAGTACAACAGGAAATATTTTGTTCCCGACAACATCTCCTTTACTGTGGTGGCAGATTCTACCCCGGCAAAGGTTATGGCACTGGTGAAGAAATCTGCACAGAAGTACCTGGGAAGGGAGATTGAGGTTGTGGCAGTTGAGGAGGGTGCAACAGGAGGGAAGGCAGTTGCAGCAGGAGGTGCCACAGATGCAGCGGGGAATGGAAGGGAGTATTTGCAAGGGATAAAAGGGACTTTCCACAAGGAGGTGGCGAGGAAAAGCCATCAGGCTCATTGCATAGTTGGGGCGGTGGCATACAATACATACGATACAGGGAGGATTCCCCTTTCGCTCCTTACAAACATCCTCGGCGGCCCGGCATCGGGCTCAAGGCTCAATATGGCATTGAGGGAGAAGAACGGCCTGGTTTACAGTGTGGAGGCGGTCTATACCCCGTATGCCGATACCGGAATCTTCAGCATCTATTTCGGGTGCGACAAGGAGGATACCGGCAAATGCCTCTCACTCATAAAGAAGGAACTTGACAAGCTTGTGGCAGAACCGCTTTCTCCTGCGGTGCTCAAGGCGGCCAAGAAGCAGCTTATAGGGCAGCTCTCAATTGCGCAGGACAATGCGGAGGCGCAGTGTCTCTCAATGGGAAAATCGCTGCTGGTTTACGGAAAAATAAGTAACTTTGAGCAGATGAGGAGCAAGATTGAATCAATTACCGCCCAAGAGCTGCAGCAGGTGGCCAGGGAGATTCTCAGCTGGGAGAGGATGAACACTTTAATTTACAATTAGACAATGGATTTGAATACATACCTTACCGCCTTCTCGCAGGAGCAGGATCCTGTGCTGCAGTGGCTGCAGAAACAGACAAATTTGCGCACCAACCACGCCCGCATGCTGTGCGGTCCTGTGGAGGGTAAACTTATGGAGATGCTGTCGGGAATGATACAACCCTCCAATATCCTGGAGATTGGAGCATTTACCGGGTACTCTGCAATCTGCCTTGCAAGAGGGTTGAAGGAGGGAGGTATGCTGGATTCGCTGGAACTCAATGATGAACTTGAGGACCTTATCCTGCAGGCGCACGAAAAGGCCAGGCTGGCAGATAAAATAACCTTGCATATAGGGGATGCAAAGCAGACCCTGAAAACCCTCAAGGAGCAGGGGAAAATGTACGATCTTGTGTTCATAGATGCCAACAAGAGGGAGTACCCTGCCTACTATGAACTGGTGTTTGATATGGTGCGCCCGGGAGGCTATATCCTGGCAGACAATGTCCTCTGGGATGGAAAGGTGTATCAGGAGAATGTACCCCAGGATGCACAAACCCAAGGAATCTTCAAATTCAATGAGATCGTAAAAGAAGATCCTCGGGTTGAAAATGTAATCATCCCTCTAAGGGATGGCATGAACCTTATACGGAAGAAGTAGCCTACAGCATCTCCATTGTCATGGTGATGTCCTCTTTAGGACGGTCGCCGCGGGCGGTGGCGCAGTTCTGGATTTTCTCCACCACGTCCAGACCTTCCACAACCTCTCCAAATACGGTGTACTGGTTATCCAGGTGCGGTGTGCCTCCTACGGTGCTGTATGCCTCTTTCTGGGCCTCTGTAAATTTGAATCCGCCCTTCTCCTTAACTTCTGCTTTTGTAAGGGCAATCAGTTCCTCCTGCAGTGCCATAAGACCGGCCTGGTCCCTGTTGCGGCGCAAATCCATAATCTGGGCCTTGCGCTCTGCTGCCAGGCGGTTGAAAATCTCCTGCTCAAGCATCATTGTCATCTGTTTCTCCATCTGACCCAACTTGTTGCCGGCATAAACGTCTCCCCATACAATGTAGAATTGGCTTCCCGACGAATTTCTCTGCGGGTTCACCTCATCACCCTGCCTTGCAGCGGCAAGGGCACCCCTCTTGTGGAACAGCTGCGGATATACTATCTCTGCAGGAACAGTGTAACCTGGGCCCCCTGTACCAAGGGATTTGCCTGCAGGGGCACCTTTAGAATCGGGGTCTCCACCCTGAACCATAAAGTTCTTTATCACCCTGTGGAAAAGGGTGCCGTTGTAGTAACCCTCCTTTACAAGTTTTATGAAATTGTCCCTGTGCTGTGGAGTCTCGTCGTAAAGTTCAACCTTTATATCTCCCAATGTGGTTTTTACAAGTACCTGTGTTGCCATAATATTTCTCTGTTTTTTATCTGAATAGTGGGGATGCATACATCTGCACATCCTCCTTGGTTATTGTCTGGTTTCCTAAGATGAGGAGCCTCTCGGTAACGTTCCTCAGCTCCCTTATGTTGCCTGTCCATGCATGTTTCTGCAGTTCGGCCACTGCATCTGCGTCAATGGCGCGTGGAGGCATCCCTGTCTCTGCGCAAATCTGCTCTATGAAGTGGTTTACAAGGAGCGGAATGTCCTCCTTGCGGTCTGCCAAAGCCGGAACGTGGATTACAATCACACTCAACCTGTGGTAAAGGTCCTCCCTGAAGTTTCCTTTTTCAATCTCCTCCAGCAGGTTCTTGTTGGTTGCTGCAACCACACGCACCTTAACGTTTATGTCCTTGTCGCTTCCCACGCGGCTGAGCTTGTTCTCCTGAAGCACCCTCAAAACCTTTGCCTGGGCGCTGAGGCTCATGTCTCCAATCTCATCAAGGAAGAGTGTACCTCCGTCTGCCTGCTCAAATTTGCCCTTGTGGTCCTTCACAGCACCAGTAAACGACCCTTTCACATGACCAAACAGTTCGCTCTCAATCAGTTCTCCAGGTATTGCCGCGCAGTTCACCTCCACAAAAGGCATGCTCTTGCGGTTGCTTTTCTCGTGCAGCCAGCGTGCCACAAGCTCCTTTCCTGTACCGTTTGAACCGGTAACCAGCACGCGGGCATCTGTTGGCGCCACCCTCCCAATCATCTCCTTTATCTTTACAATGGCTGGGGACTCTCCCACAATCTGGGGGATGCCTGCCACCTTCTCAACCTTCTTCTTGAGAATTTTAGTTTCTTTTACTAAAGAGGTTTTATCGGTTGCATTCTTCAGGGTGATCAGTATTCTGTTCAGGTCCAGAGGCTTCTGTATGAAATCAAATGCTCCCTTCTTTATGCAGTCTACCGCTGTGTCAATGGACCCGTGGCCGGAAATCATCACAACAGCAGCCTCAACACCGTTCTCCATCAGCTTCTCCAGCATCTCCACGCCATCCATCACAGGCATCTTTATATCCGAGAAAATTACATCGTAACTGTTTGCCAAAGCCATTTCCAGCCCCTCCTTGCCGTCTGCGGCCAAAGAGACCTCATGCCCCTCAAACTCAATGATGTCCTTGAGTGCAAAGCGGATGCTTTTCTCGTCATCTACAATAAGTATCTTCATTATATGCTTTTTAAATAATTGTCAAACTCTTCTTTCATTCCACCTTCCTTAAGCGAGAAGGATGACTGGTAAACAACCCTCGGATTCACTTTCTCCAGTATGAACTGCGTAAATACTGATGCCAGTACTATGTAGTCAACCCTTATTGGAGACATTCCCGGCATCTGCAGCCTCTCTTGGGCTGTTGATGCAACCAGTCTGCTGTCAAGTTCCTTCAACTCTTCTTTCTTGAGTTCCATGGAAGGCAATTCCCTGTACCTGCAATTGAAGAGAAGGTCCTTGAAGGTATCGAATGATCCCGACGAACCTATGAATATTGCAGGGCGGTATTTCCCGACCATCTCCCAAAGTTCCCCCAGTATCTCCTCATTGAACTGTAGGAATTCCTCCACCACCTGCTGCGGTATTGGGTCTGTATAGGTGAACTTTTCACGCATGCGGGCCATACCTATCGGGAAGCTCCTCTTCCACAGGATCTGCGCACCGTCGGTGATGATGAACTCGTTGCTGCCCCCTCCGATATCCAGCATGAGGGCATTTTCTCCGGTGGCAAATCTCCCTGAGGCATCCCTCAGATGCTCCACGGATTGCATGATCCCCTTGAAAATGAGTTCCGCCTCCCTCTCCCCGGGGATTATCCGTATCCTGAACCCGTACCTGCGGTTCATCTGCTCAGCAAATTCAGTGCCATTGGCAGCGTCGCGCACTGCAGATGTTGCGTAAGGGATTATCTGGTCTGCCCCTCCGGCCTCCTCTATAACCTCCATTATCTTGTCCAGCGCGGCGGTTGCGGTTTCAAATGCAACCGGGGCTATAAGCCCGTCTGAAAGCCCTCCGGCCCCCAGCTTTGCGGCACATTTGTACTCCTTTACCATATTGCAGCCCCCATCTGGGGTGAACTCACTCAAAATCATATTGAACACGTTGGTGCCCAAATCTAAAACAGCAACTCTCATCTATTGTTATAGTATATGTAACTTTAGTTTTACAAAGATAACTTTTTTTGTACTTTTGCCTTATGGAACAATCTAAAATTATCATTGCCATAGATGGGCATTCCTCAACAGGAAAAAGCAGTTTTGCAAAGCAGGTAGCGGCAAGATTGGGTTATGTTTATGTAGACACCGGAGCCATGTACCGTGCGGTAACCTATTATGCATTTACAAACGGGTTCATTGATACCAAAGGGAAGATAGACGAGGCAGGGTTGAAGATGACCTTGGGGGCAAATACCATTTCATTCAAGCTTGGTCCCGACGGAAAATCACAGACCTGGCTCAACAATGCCTGCGTTGAGAAACAGATAAGGACACTTACCATCTCAAACAAGGTGAGCAAGATCTCCGCATTGCCTTTTGTGAGGGAGTTTGTAGACAGGATACTCCGCCGTATGGGGCAGGACAAGGGTGTTGTAATGGACGGACGTGATATAGGAACCTCAGTATTCCCGAATGCCGAGCTTAAGATTTTCATGACAGCATCCGTTGAGGTAAGGGCGCAGAGACGCTTTAAGGAGATACAGGATGCCGGCGGCAAGGAGAGTTTTGACGATGTGCTCAAGAACCTTAAGGAGCGCGACCATCTCGACCAGACAAGGGAGGTTTCTCCGTTGCGCAAGGCGGATGATGCCCTTCTGCTGGACAACAGCAACATGAGCATTCCTGAGCAGTTTGTATGGCTGGACAGGATTCTTCTTGAGCGTTTCGGACTTCAAATGAAATGATGTTATGCGTCTTGCAATTGAGATAGATGAGGAATCGGGCTTCTGTTATGGGGTTATCAGGGCTGTAGAAAAGGCTGAGCACCGCCTTAAGGAGAGTTCAACACTGTACTCTCTCGGCTCCATTGTGCACAACAACTCGGAACTTGAGAGGCTCAACAAAATAGGCTTGCAGGTTGTGGACCTGGAGCAGATGAAGGAGCTTTCGGACACTACTGTGCTCATAAGGGCGCACGGTGAGCCCCCTGCAACATATGTGATGGCAAAAGAACGCAACATTTCCCTCATAGACTGTACCTGCCCTGTAGTGCTCAAACTGCAGGCCAGAATAAAGGAGGCTTACTCGCAGCACAACGGACAGATAGTGATATTCGGCAAGATTGGACACGCGGAGGTTAACGGCCTTGTAGGGCAGGCCAATGGTGATGCAGTTGTTGTGGACAGTCTGGCAAGTCTTGACAAGATTGACTATACAAAACCAATACAGATATTCTCACAAACCACCAAGGATCCCAAGGAGTATGATGAGGTATGTGATGCAATAAGGGAGAGGATAAAACTGCAGGGTGGAAATCTGGAGAATTTCAAGGTCCACAACACAATCTGCCGTCAGGTGGCCCAAAGGCACACAAACCTTGTGGCATTTGCCAGAAAACACTCGGTGATAGTGTTCATAAGCGGCAAGGAGAGTTCAAACGGCAAGGTGCTGTATGATTTGTGCAAATCTGTGAATCCACGTTCATATCACATACAGACAGTAGACCAGATAAACCCCCAGTGGTTCACTGAGGGCGATTCTGTAGGTATCTGCGGTGCCACCTCCACCCCCAAATGGCAGTTGGAGGGTGTGGCAAAGCATCTGCAAAGTTTGTAGCAAAATATAATAAAAGGGCACCGTGAGGCGCCCTTTTATGTTAATGGTATTTATTTTCCGTTTACAGGTATTCAACCTCTATGTCCCAAGACCAACGGCCGAAGTAAAGGTTCTCGCCTCTCCATTCTACCTCACCGCGCTGGAAGTCTACGGTCTCACTTCTCAAGTGGTTCTTTGCAGGGAAGAATGTGCCCGAGTAATCCTCGTTTACATAATATCTGTGTGCGTCAATTCCACCCATGTAGAAATGGTATACATTGTCATCCTCGTTTGGTACAAGGCCGAATGATACATCTACAGGAACCCAGCCTATACCCTCAAAGTAAGCCTCAGCCCAGTCATGCATGCCTGCCTCACCAGGATGCAACATGAAGCCGCTCTGCCATTTTGCAGGGATGCCTGCGTAGCGTGCCATTGTAATGAAGGTAAGTCCAACCTGGCCGCAGTCTCCGTGTTTGTTCTTGAGCACGTATTCAGGGATGTTCTCAAGTGTTGCATATTCCCTTGCGCTTGCCCAAGGGTAATTCTTTGAGATGTAGTCGAAGATTCTGATGGCTTTGTTGTAAGGGTTTGTCTCACCTGCAACAAGGCTGTCGGTTATGCGTTTGAGCTCAGGATTGAATATTACGTGGGTCTTGCGCTCTGCAGTGTATTTCTTGTAAAGCTCAGACTCTGTGTCGTATGGTTTTACATCTTCAGGGCCAAAGTTGAACCAGTGGTCGGAAGTTTCAAGTTCAAGCTGGTAGCCGAATTTCATTGCGCTGTCCTTTACCGCTACAGATTCCATGTAGATGCTCTTGTGGTCGTACTCGTCGGGAGAAATGATGTAGTTCTTGTGCGAAGCGGAAAGAAGGTTCACGTTGAAACTGCGTTTGTTCTCCCTTGGGTATGGCAACCATACTCTGATGGTCTCACCTTCAGGTACCTCGTTGGGTTTTACTACAAGGGTGTATGTTACCCTCATTTTCTGTGGTTTGGTGAGGTTTTCAATTTTATTCTTTTTGGTCTGTGCTACAACAGAAGGGATGTGTTTTGAAAGGAAGATGTCAAGCTCGTCCGATTGTCTGCCGTTCACATCCCAGTGTGCCTGTGCTTCCTTGTCAATCCTGAACAGGTTTCTTGGGGCATTGCGGAAGTATTTCTTCTCGCCGTCAATCATCATGCACTCAAGGGCTCCGGTGCTCTCCCAATGGGCAATCTGCTCGGGGGTTACGTCGGGAATAACCTTTTTGATATATGCGATTACGGTTGTGTCAACTTTGGAGAAGTCCTGTTTGATGCGGCGCATTGTCTGCATTTTTGCATCAAGGTCCCAAACCTCACCAGGAGTAAGGTCTTCAGTTGCAATCTTGAGTTTGATCATCTGCTCAGCCTGGGTAAAATTACCCTGTTTGATGGCTGCTTCAATGGTTTCGTCTGTGATTTGGGGCACCTGGCAAGCGTATGCTGCAAATGCGAGTGCCAATAGGACTAATAGTTTTTTCATGGTATGGTTGTATTTGTTGTTTCAAATAAAAAAGCCGTTCCCTTGCGGAAACGGCTATAAAGTTATAAATAATTTTTCAAAAATTATCTAACACGCTCACCGTAGCTTCTGTCCTCAACTTTTACACGGATTTTCTCACCCTGGTTGATGAACAGAGGAACCATGATTCTTGCACCTGTCTCAAGTGTACACTCTTTCTGTGCATTGGTTGAAGCTGTATCACCTTTAACTGCTGGCTCAGTGTAGGTTACCTCAAGCTCTACGAACTGTGGAAGCTCGCAGGTAAGGCATCTCTCCTCGTCTGCAAGGAACATCATCTCTACATACTGGCCCTCTTTCATAAGGTCTGCATTGTCTACGAAATCCTCCTCAAGGTGAATCTGCTCAAATGTCTCATTGTGCATGAAGTTGTAACCTGTCTCATCTTTGTAAAGGAACTGGTAAGGTCTTCTCTCTACGGTAATGATCTCAATTTTCTCACCTGCACTGAAAGTGTTCTCAAGGATTTTACCGTTCTCAAGGTTTCTGAATTTGGTTTTTACAAAAGCAGGACCTTTGCCTGGTTTTACGTGTTGGAAATAAATCAACTGACAAGGTTTGCCATTGTAGTTGAAGAACAAACCGTTCTTAAAATCTGCAGTAGTTGCCATATAAATTGTATATAAATTATTGTTTTCTCAAAAAGCGGTGCAAATATAAATACAAGTTTCTAATAATCAAAAAATCAATGCGGGGCACCCCAATTCCCGGTCTTCCCTCCTGATCAGTTCCCTGTCTCCCCTCCGGATGCCGAGAATGCTGAAGGTGTGGTGCCGTAAAGTGCAACAAAGTGCTTGCGGAAGGTTGGCACATCATTGTAGCCTACAAGTTCAGCCACCTCCTGGATTCCATATTTCCTGGTCTTGAGGAGTTCTGCAGCCTGTTTCAGACGCACTGCCCTTACAACCTCAATGATGGTGTATCCGGTTATCTGCTTAACTTTCCTGTAAAGTGTAGGCTGGCTCATGTACAGCATGCTTGCAAGTTCCTTTACGTTGAAATCGGGGTTCTGGATGTTTGCTATTACAAGTTCATTTATCTTTGTTATGAACGGATCCTCCTCCGGCCCCTTGCTTTCCATCTGGCCGAGGGTTTCGTTGGTGGAGTTGAGCAGCTGCGAATATATCTGCTTGAGTTCGCCGCGCTCCTTAACCAGCTGCCTTACTTTTGCCCTGAGGATATCGGGGTTGAACGGCTTGGTTATGTAGTCGTCTGCGCCAAGGTCGAATCCTTTTATAATGTCATCCTCTCCGGTGAGTGCGGTAAGGAGAATTACCGGTATATGGCAGGTGCGTGCGTCCTCCTTTACAATTCTGAGTACCTCATATCCGTCTATACCCGGCATCATGATGTCTGTGAGTATGAGATTGGGAATCTCTTCAACAGCTGTCCTTATACCCTCCTCGCCATTCTCTGCAAAAAGTACCTTATATTGTTTTGAGAACATCACCTTCATGTAGAGCCTGATGTCCGGATTGTCTTCTATTACAAGAAGCTTTATCCTGTTGTCACCGTCTGTGCCGTTTTCCTGCTCCCCAATATTGAGGTCTACCGAGGCCTCGTCCACAATTATGCTGGCAAGGGCTTCCTGTTCGTTTTCTGCAACAAGCGGTTCAACTATCATTACATTTTCCATACCTTCCCATTCTTTCTTTGAAAGGACAGGGAGGTGAAGGGCTACTTCAAGACCGGTTTCAACACTCTCTTTAAAGTACACATCTGCCTTGTGCATTGTTGCTATGTACTGGAGAAGCTGCCATCCCAAAAGTTTCTGGTTCATTGCCTCTTCATAGTTCTTGCACAGGCTGAAGGAGCGGTCTTTCTGTATTTTTGCAAGTTTTCTGGTCCTGATTGCAAATATGCACATTGGCTTCCCGTCCTTTACTTCATCCCTTACCTCAAGCCACATTTCTCCGGTGTATTCCAGTTGCTGCAGGGCATGTACAAGGAGGCTCCTGAGCAGGAAGCTTATGCGGGTACGGTCTACCCACAGGATCCGGTTGGAACGTCTCTCTTTGTCGAAGTACACTTTTACGGTACTGGTATTGAATACCTCCCTCAAAGGAGAAACGGTTGAGTTTGATATTTTGCTCACCTCATAAGGGGCAACTTTATATATGTCCTCTTTTTCCAGAAGGAAAAGGTCTTCCAGACGGGTGCATATTTCCTGTACAATCACACTGTTGAGCAGTGCAATGTTTGATTTGAGCTTTATGTCCCTGTTTATTGTGCTGTCCGAGCTTATTTCCCTCAATGGGGCAATTATGAGTGAGATAGGTGTGCGCAACTTCTGTACAATCTCGTGTCTGAGACGGCTTCTGAGCAGAGCCCTTTCTTCCTTGTTGTTCTTCTCATTGAGCTCTTCAAGTATTGTCTGTTCAAATGACGAGAGCTTCTTCTTGTGGCGCAACCTGTATATGAACAGGAAGTAGCTGGCGGCCAGAAGGGCAAGTATTGTGCCTGCGCAGATTATTATGCCCCACAAACTCAGGAACCAGAGCGGTTTTATTGTAAAATTCATCCTGGTTACAGGAGGTGTCTGTGATGTTATGTGGGGAGATCTCAGTTCAAGGGTGTATTTTCCCGATTCAAGATCTCTCAGTTCCACACAATTGCTGTAGGTGGATTTCCATGTGGTATCTGCAGGGAGGAGTCGGTATTCAACCTTGTTTGAGCTTGCTCCAAACCTCAGGTCACTTACATATATGTGCAGGTTGTTTTCATTATGGTCAAATACAAGGTCTTTCCTGTATGTGTGTGCTACCTCACTTTCAAAGTTCCTGTAGTTCACTTCAAGGTCAGATACTATAAGTTCCCTGTTGCCTACCCAGTTCTTTATGTCGTCGGGAGTAAAGAACAGAAGTCCGTTGGAGGTTGCCCACAGCAGCTGGCCCCCCTTGAGTTTATGTACCTCGGTAAAACTCTCTGAGAGTTCATACAAGTATGATTCAAGGGTTTCATTGTTTACCATTACAACACCTGCTGCAGTGCCTAGCCAGGTGCATCCGCTGCCGTCATCGGTGATGCAGTAGATGTGCCCGCTTGAGTAGTCGCGGTGAAGCATCATGGTTTCAATGACTTTTCTTGTGCGGGTATCTATGTGGACTGTCTTGTCTTCGTATGATGCGTACAGCTGGTTGAAATTGTTTACATAGAGGTCGAGTACCCTGGTTGCAGAGACATTGGCACTCTCTTCAAAACCCGATGTGAGGTTTATGGTTGCACCGTCTCTCTGGGCCATG
>JAFOER010000083.1 GCA_017380095.1 Bacteroidales bacterium | reverse complement strand
GGCCAAGGGTGCCGTGGTGGTGATTTATGAGCCTACGCTGGAGGATGGTTCTACATTTTTCGGGAGTAAGGTTGTGAACGACCTTGCAGCGTTCAAGGGGCAGTGTGATGCGATTATTGCCAACCGCTATGATGCCTGCCTGGATGATGTGGCGGAGAAGGTTTACACGAGGGATGTTTTCAGGAGGGATTAAATATTTTTGGAAAAAATTACTGGCTTGATGAACTTTTTGCTTTTGGTGTTGTTTACATAAGTGAAATAGTTTTTTACCTGACGACAAACCGAGTGCAGAACTGTGCTTGCACAAGTTATGCCGAGGTGCGAAGGAAGGATAAATGAAATTTAAACTTAGGTTAAGTCGGGCACACTCCGCTTCTCAGGATGAGGGGCGGGGTGTGTTTTTTTTTGTTGTCGGGAGGATTTGTAATATTTTAATATTACATTAACTTTGCTGTATGAAAGGAATTTATTTTGAGGAAAAGGGGCTGATGCTTCTTGAGCATATTGGGATGACAAAGTCTGAGTTTGCGAGAAGGATGGGGATTCAGAGGCAGAATGTTAATGCGCTTTTTAGAACCAATAATCTGGAGATCATTTCTCGTGCTGCAGATGTGCTTGGTGTGTCGTTTGCTTTGCTGGTCAGTTTTGTTGAGGAACCGGATATTTTTGATTTGCCGATAGTTGAGTATGGCGAGCAAAGGTGTGCTTGTTTGGATATTAGCCCTGAGGATGTGCCTGTTGGGGATTCATTGGAAGATGTGGAAAATAGGAGACAGATTATTTCCAAATTTTATTATGAATGGAAATTGCGCAATCCTTCTCAGAGAGGGTTTAATTTGTCCTTGAATGAGTATATAAACATTCGTTTTGTTTCGATAACAGAGACTTGTGCGCATGCTTCCAGAAGTTACCTATCTACGTTGGCTGTTTTACAGTTGGATGCAATACTGGCTAATGCAAAGGTGGTATCAACTGTTGGCAGCAAGAATAATGGTAATCAGAAACCCTTTGAAAAAATGCTTATTATGAAGTATGATTGTGTTGGAATTGGTGTTGTCAAGATGACTGTAGGGGTTAGGCGCAGGACTCACGAAAAGGTTCAGTATTGTATTACGGCATTGAAAATAGAAAAGGATGCCATTGCGGCATCCCTATGACATACCTCAAGAATGCGTAGGGGATGTTTACCTGTTGGTGGGGCTCGGGGCGAGGGTTTTGCACTTGTCGAAGTACCCCATCCTTACTACGTCTTAAATCTTAGTACAAAGTTAGGGGTTTTCATTTGAAATACAATATTTCTTTTATTTATTTTCTTGTTCAGAGAACATTTTCAAATAGAAATTGTTACATTTGTCGTCTGAATTGAAAACGGGCCCAGGTGGTGAAATGGTAGACACGCTCGTTTCAGGTGCGAGTGCAGCGATGCATGCAGGTTCGAGTCCTGTTCTGGGCACAAATTTGGTGAGGCGGTTCCTTGCGGGATCCGCCTTAATTTTTTTATAGGTGTTTGTTTGCAAGTCCGTTATATCCCGTCTTCTATTCCCACTCCGTTATTCCCAATCTTCTATGTCTATGTCAAAGTTTATTGAGCGGAGGATTTTTGTCATTGTGCTGTCGGTCTGGCAGTAAATGGGGCAGTTGTCGTAAATTTCTATTGTTGTGTTTGTGCTTTTCCCCGGGTTGATGTGTCCTTGTAGTGGGGTGTACATTGGTCCGGAACAGTGCAGCATTGTTTTTCCATCAGCAAGGTAGGTGTAGAGTTTGCCGTGGATTTTTATGTATGCTGTTGTGCTTTCTTCCGGTAGGTTATCGGGAGTCCAGGGTATGAATTTTTGCACTGGAAGTGGGGTTGCTGCACTTGTATAGGTGGTGCTGTAGGTGAGTTCCAGTGCCGGTTGATGCCTGGTAATGGTTGTGTTTGGGGTGGATGTTCCGTTTGCTGGTTTTATATTGCACAGCTCAATGCTATCCAATAGCAGGAGGGTGCCCTCAGCGTTGTTCTGGAGTGTGATTGAGATGTATCCCATGTTGGTGTATGCTGGATCGGATTCTTTTGTGGTGATTGTCTGTTCTATTTCTTTGATTGTGGTGGTTGCTATGCATGAGGTTGCCATGGCTATGATTGCCATGGTTGCCAAGCTAATTAGGGTTGCCGGTTGATGGTGTTGACGGGTTGTCATTTGTTTTTTTGCTAATGACAACGGAGTGTGGGGAATTGTTCACTAGTGCACCTTCCGCGCTGGATTTGGGGCATTTTCCTGCCTGGCGGGCGGTTGGTATCCCATTCTGCGCCGGAAAAGATGCCTTTTTCTGCCTGGAACCGCCTCGGAGCACCTTCCGCGCAAGATTTGGGGTGTTTTCCTGCTCGGCAGGCGGTCGGTATCTCATTCTGCGCCGGAAAAGATACCTTTTTCTGCCCGGAGCCGCCTCGGAGCACCTTCTGCGCAGGATTTGGGGTGTTTTCCTGCTCGGCAGGCGGTTGGTATCCCATTCCGCGCCGGAAAAGATGCATTTTTCTGCCTGGAGCAGCCTCGGAACACCTTTCGCGCAGGATTGGGGGTGTTTTCCTGCTCGGGAGGCGGTGGGTATCCTATTCCGGGCAGGAAAAGATACATTTTTCTGCCCGGAGCCGCCTCGGAGCACCTTCCGCGCAGGATTTAGGGTGTTTTTCTGCTCAGAATGCCTCTGAGGCACCTTCCGCGCGGGAAATGGATCATTTTTCTGCTCGGAATGCCTCTGGGTGATGTGCGCCCTTTATTTTGGACGGTTAAACATTTATTTTTTGTGATTCGAGCACAAAGCAGGCGGAGCGAGCCTTTAGGCTGAGCTCGCGCAGCTTGCTTTGAACCGCTGGCGGGCATTTTTGCCAGCGGTGGTGCCTCGCAATCTCACTATTTCTACTGATGAGCCAATCGGTAGTTGACCGGGCTCATACCTCCAAGTTTCAACTTTATCCTATCCTCGTTGTAATACCTCAGATAAGATTCCAATTCGTTTTTGAAGTCAGCCATCGAACTGAACTCTTGTAAATATAGCAACTCTGACTTCAACAAGCCGAAGAAGTTCTCCATCACCGCATTGTCAAGGCAATTCCCTTTTCTGGACATGCTCTGGATAAGATTGTTTTTCTTTAGCAAAGCCTGATAGTCCTTATGTTGATACTGCCACCCTTGATCCGAGTGAAGTATCGCATTCGTGTTTTTCCCTATCACCTTTATTGTTCTCCTCATCATCTGCATAACCATTTCAAGTACAGGTCGTTCATAGATCGTATAGCTGATAAGTTCGCCATTATACAAATCTAGAACTGGTGACAGATATAGTTTACTGCCAAATAAATGGAACTCCGTAACATCCGTAACTAGTTTTGAGTAAGGTTTGTCAGAATAAAAGGATCTTCCAAGCAAATTGGGAGCAATTTCCCCTATTTTACCCTTATAGGACTTGTATTTCTTCATCCTGACTTCACACTTAACTCCTGCTTCAGACATGAGCTTACGTACTGTCTTCTCACTTATCGTATACCCTTCGTTACGCATCGCAGTATGCAGACGGCGATAACCATAACGCCCTTTATTCTCATGGTACAATTCTGCTATGCGACAACGCTCTACGGCCCATTTATCCGGTTTTGAAGACAAGTTATAATAAAAAGTGGAACGAGCCATCCCCTTAATCTCAAGCATCAGACCAAGACGGTGACGCGACCTTAGTTCTTGGATGGCTTCTGCCCAATCTCTCGCTGACGGGCTTCCCTTGCTTCTACTAAGGCCTTTACTTTTTTTAAAAGGGCATTCTCCGCTTCAAGCCACTCGTTGCGCATCCTTAACCGTTCTAACTCATCCAGTTCAGCTTCTGTATACACTCTCTTCTTTTTCATGCTCTTACCTTCGTTTTTCCTCCTAAGGCCATCTGGCCCTTTTGCAATATAGGAGGTTATCCATGTCTGCAAATAGTCTTTCCTTATTAGATACTTGGATACTGCTTCCTCCAAAGATAAGCTATTATTTATAATGTCCTCCACTATTTCTGTTTTCTCTTCTGTAGTTTTTTGTCTTTTTGCATCTGTTATATAAAGACCATTTGTGCCTTTGGCCTTAAACTGGGCGTACCATAGCCGTACAGAACGAGCATCAACGTGCAGCGTCGTTCGGATTTTATTCATATTTACTCCTGACTCAAACATCTTAACTGCTTGCACCTTAATTGAAAATCTTGCATTCTTCATAATTAACAAAATTGTGTCCAACTTTTGGGGCGCAGTTCACCGATGCACCTTCCGCGCAGGATTAGGGGTATTTTTCTGCTCGGCAGGCGGTTGGCATCCCGTTACGCGCAGGAAATGATGCCTATTTCTGCCCCAAATGCCTCCGGGGCACCTTCCGCGCAGGATTTGGGGTGTTTTTCTGCTCCAAATCCCCAGTGAGCAGCGTCCGAGCGGGATTTGCGCCCTTTTCCCGCCTGACAAGCGGCAGGAATCCATTCCAATAAAAAAGCCACTATAAATTATAGTGGCATTTCTCTGAATCGTTGGTTATTACGTAGTGACCATTGTCGGTAAACTTGATGGTTTTCGGTTTCCAAGGAATGGACTGCAAACCTTTGAGCAATTGCTCCGGAACATTATGAGTATAAACACCTTTAGCGCAGATAATGGATATTCCGTTATCTGTGAAGAAACAATGCTTCGGTTTGCCATACTGCTTTTTGGCCGCATCAAGATGCTTCATTATATCGGGAGAAGCAACATACTCCTTCTTGGAAACAATTGCCCAATCACCCTTCACATTGAAACATGCAGAATAGATGTGGTCAAGTACACTCACATTGGAAAGAGCTTTGGCAAAATTGTCGGGAATACCGTTGGCAAAATACTCATAATAGTTGTAGACTATGACAAATGCACCGTTCTCGGCAATATTTATCTCTTCAATATATTTGCGTGATCCGTTTATCAGCCTCAGATATGTGGCAAAATCGGCAGGCATTTTTCCTGATGCACTGAAGCCACCATTGCCGAACACCATAGCACCGCCATAATTGATTGACAAGGCTGTCAGACGGCAAGCCCCATACTTTTTTATGGCCTCAAAAATATTCCTGAAATTATTGTATGACGTGTAGGCCATATTCCTCTTGATTCTTGTAGGAGAAACCGGATTGTCTGAATAAGTACCTGTGAGCAAATTGACACCTGTTTTATCCTGCAACACAGAAAGCAAAGATCTCATGGCAGTAACAGAAGATGTATTCTGCATATAAAAATCTTTATCATTCACACGAACCACAAGAATATTGGAAGACGCCAACTTGTCAATGGCATAATTCCTTATGGAATCAGGCGACTGCCTGACAAGATTATTGTCGGTGGAATAAATTTTATCCAACGGAACAAGAATATAAAGCACACCTATTGTATCACCGGTCTCTGAAATAACCTTGTCACCTAATATGCTGGCACTGGTTGATCCCAGAAATTGCTTGTTTGACAATGATATACGAACCATACCTTGTGTATTCTTGGGATACATTCCCGACAATTGCATGGCATATGATTCCGAACCTGTCTGCGCAATATTTATAGCCAGAAAAAGCCTCTTTGCCTTATTGTACTGAAACTGTATATCATATATTGCCTCCTGTCCCATATAGTTGCTGGTAAGAGGTTCCTGCAAAGTAACTATATGAACACCTTGCTCCTGAATATAGGAATACTCAACAGGGGCGTTTGGGGCAGAAAGACAAAGTGCCGGACATAAACATAAAAACAATGCAAATAACTTTCTCATATAATAACTATAAGGTAATAATTCTGCAATTGATGATCCTATGCTGGAAAACATAAAGTCAATGCGAATATAGCAAAAGTTACAAGAAGTATCAAACCGACTGCATCCTCGCATCCACAAAGCGCCCCTTTCTGTGGACATAAGCACCAAATGCCTCTGAAGGAGCCTCCGCGCAGGATTTGGGGCATTTTCCTGCTCGGAGCAACCTGCCCGGCAGGTGGGCATATTGATTTTGTCGGGGAAAAAGGGTATATTTGTAAGTTAAATGCTCTAAAATGAAAAGATTTGCAACCAAATTGCTGCTATCTCTCTCAATGATAGCAATTTGTATCGCCACAACCACAATGCCCGCTACCGCCCAGCAGAGGCAGCAGAAGGTGCAGGTTCTGCTTATTCCAAATGATTCTGATGCGGTTTATGAAACCGGCCAGAAGGCAAAACTCAAGGTGATGGCACTCCGCCAGGGAGTTGCTATGGTAAACCCCACCATCACCTATGAGATAAGCGAGGATCTGATGTCACCGCACACAAACGGTGAAGTTACCCTCAAGGGTACAGAGGGGACAATTGAGGTGGGTACAATGAAGAAACCGGGCTACCTGAGGGTAAAGGCTACTATCAGCCACGAGGGGCGCAAGTACTCCACTACCAGCACCTTGGGATTCTCTCCGGAGAAACTGCAGCCTACCGTACAACTCCCGAAGGATTTCCGCGAGTTCTGGGACGGCAACCTTGCAAAACTGGCAAAAGTGGACCTTAAGCCAACTATGGAACTTGTTCCCGAAAAATGTACAGATAAAGTAAAGGTATACCATATCTCTTACCGCAACATAAACGGCACCAGAATGTACGGCATGCTTACCATGCCTACCAAAGAGGGAAAATATCCGGGCATACTCAGATTTCCGGGAGCCGGAATTGGCGAGAAAGGTGGAGACATTACCCATGCGGCACAAGGTGCAATCATCCTTGAGATGGGAATCCACGGCATTCCTGTAAACTACAAGGGAAACATTTACAACGACTTGGGCGAAGGGCCCCTTAAGGACTACCCTACCCAGAATATGGATAACCGTGACACCTACTATTATAAAAGAGTATATCTTGGTTGTGTAAAGGGTATTGATTTCCTTTTGGGCCTACCGCAATGCAACGGCAACATAGGAACTTTTGGCGGAAGCCAAGGTGGAGCACTTTCAATTGTTACTTCAGCTCTGGACAAGAGGGTTAAGGCGGCAGTTGCATACTTCCCTGCACTTTCAGATATGGAAGGTTACTGCCACGGACGCGCCGGAGGCTGGCCGCACATTTTCAAGAGTGAGGCAAACCGCACAAAAGAGATCATAAATACCATAAGATATTATGATGTGGCAAACTTTGCCCGCACTTTGGAGACACCAATCCACTTCCTTTACGGATACAATGACATTACCTGTGCACCAACCACTACCAGAAGCACATACAATGCCATCAACTCCCCTAAGGAACTTATTATAGGTGAAAACATTGGCCACTGGACCTACCCCGACCAGATGGAGACCCTATGGAACTGGATTATAACAAAACTTCAGTAGTACCCCAGAGAGATGAAGTGTTCCGAAGGGATGTAGTACCCCAGAGAGATGAAGTGCCCCTGAGGGAAAAAAAGATAAAATTGTCGGGAAGAAAAAAAACAATAAAAAATATGAGCAAAAAAGGATTTGAAAGAAATTTTTGGGTAGCAATTGTAATGGAGTTCTTTGAGAGGGGAGCATATTATGGTGTTCTCTCGGTACTCTCTGTATATTTGGTACTTACAGGTGATGAGGGTGGTCTTGGATTCAGCAAGGCCCAGGCAGGAACTATTATGGGAACCATCCAGCCACTTCTATATTTCCTCCCGATAATTGCAGGAGGTATAGCGGACCGTTACGGATACAGGAGGATCCTCTTCTTCGCATTCACATGCATCACAGCAGGATATGCACTTACTTCAATAACTGAATCATACATACCGGTGTATGCGTCATTGCTTCTTATGGCGGTAGGTGCAGGATTCTTCAAACCGGTAATATCGGGGACAATTGCAAAATCAACCACCGAGGAGAACTCAACACTCGGTTTTGGAATTTTCTACTGGTCAATAAACCTTGGAGCATTCCTTGTACCGCTTATTCTGGTTCCAATGCTTAAGGCAAAAGGATACCACAACATTTTCTATATGGCAGCCGCAGTTGGATGTATCCTTATGCTGATAAACACTTTCTTCTACAGGGAACCTGCTGCAAATCTAAATGCCCCTAAACAGGGCAAGAGCATTAAGGAACTCCTAATAGGAATTGTACAGGTTCTTAAGGACTACAAGTTCATTGTACTTATATTCCTTTACTCTGGCTTCTGGATCCTTTACTTCCAGATGTACGGCACAGTGCTGTGGTACCTTAAAGAGTATGTGGACATGACCCCTATTGACAACGCCGTAAACTCTTTCCTTGGAATATTTGTGGATAATCCAAGCTGGAAGTTTGACACAGAGCACGTTACAGTAATAAATGCGGGTGTGATCATCTGCCTTCAGCTTATTGTATCAAAACTTGTACAGAACTGGCCTGCTCTCCCTACAATGATTATGGGTATAGGATTCGGCACCCTTGGAATGGGCATCCTGAGCATCAGCGGATCACCTTGGGTATTCATTGTTGGCCTTATGGTATTCACACTTGGTGAAATGACCACCCATCCAAAATTCCTTTCATACATTGGTATCATTGCTCCTCCCGACAAAAAGGCACTTTATATGGGATACTCCTTCCTATATGGAGTGATTGGAAGTTCTATAGGATCTTTCCTTGGAGCAAGCCTCTATGTAAGAATTGTTGAGCAGATGGGGAAACCGCAGCTTCTATGGATGATTTTCACAGGAATAGGTATCTTGAGCATAGTTGGATTGCTGATGTATAACAAATTTGTCGGGAAGAAAAAATAATGAAGGTTCTGATTGTCTCGGATGCACAAAGTGTGCACACCCAAAGATGGGTCTCCTCCCTGAGCAAAAGGGGGGTTGAAATTGTGTTGTACTCAATTGTTCCGTACAGCGGGGATTTCTACACTACCAGGGGGATAAAGTGCCACTATTTCGACCTTTTTGATTATAAAAGGGAGAATATGAGCCTGCTCACCCCCATCAGAAGGCATCTGCAGGCAATAAAGGATTTGAAAAGGGTAATTAAAGAGGAGAAACCGCAGATTCTCCACTCCCATTTTGTTACCAGTTATTCGCTTATAGCCGCTTTAAGCGGGTTTCATCCGCTTGTGGAATCGGTTTGGGGAAGCGATGTATACATTTACCCAAAGAAATCGTTCCTCCACAAATGGCTTGTGAAATTCACTTTGGGCAAAGCAGACAAAATACTCTCTACAAGTAATGTAATGGCCAAGGAGACTGCAAAATACACCAATAAGGAGATAGAGATAACCCCGTTTGGAGTAAACACTTCCCATTTCTGCAGGACAAAGGAGAGACCACGGGATAAATTCACTATTGTGAGCGTAAAGAGCATATCACAGAATTATGGCACCGAGTATCTTATAAGGGCATTTGCAGAGGTGGTGAAAAGGAATCCGGATCTCGACTGTTCACTGGAGCTTATAGGCAAAGGTCCGTTCCTTGCCAAGATGACTCTCCTTGCATGGTCTCTTGGAATAGAGGAAAAAGTAAAGTTCAGAGGTTACATCTCAAATGAAAAACTTGCACAGGAACTTGAAAAATGTTCAATTGCCTGCTACATGTCAATTTCTGAAAGTTTCGGTGTCTCTGCCATTGAGGCCATGGCATGCGAGTGTCCGGTTGTGGCGTCCAATGCCGACGGTTTTACAGAGGTTATTGAAGATGGTGTTACAGGTATTATAGTGCCGCGAAAGGACTATATGGCGGCCGCTGATGCAATTGAGAAATTCATTCACAACAGGGAGCTTGTAGAGAAGATGGGAAAGGCAGGGCGCGAGAGGGTATGCAGGCTCTACAACTGGGATGAGAACGTACAGCAGATGATTTCCATATACAATAAAATGGCATGAGTACACTAAAGGAGAAAACAGCTAAAGGTCTTGGATGGGGATTTGTGGAGAATCTCCTTGGAGCTGGTTTTACAGCTGTAGTGAGCATTATCCTTGCCAGGATACTATCACCGGAAGAGTTTGGACTGGTGGGTATGATTACCATATTCATTGTGCTGGGAACCAACCTTATGGACAGCGGATTCACCAATGCCCTCATACGTAAGGAGGAAGTAACGGACAAGGACCTGAGCACCGTTTTCTACACCAATCTTGCCATTGGACTTGCCATATATGCAATATTGTATTTTACTGCCCCGCTCATAGCATCTTTTCTTGAGGAAGGGATACTTGTAGAGTTGCTCAGGGTACTTGGACTTTCAGTTGTAATTCTCTCTTTCGGCCAGGTACAGAGGGTAATTTTTATAAGAAAAATAGACTTCAGGACACAGGCCATAATTTCAATGGCGGCATCTGTTGTAAGCGGTGTATGCAGCATATGGATGGCTCTTGAAGGGTGCGGTGTATGGAGTCTTGTGGCACAACAGCTCTCCAAACAGGCTACTGTGGCCCTTTTGCTCTGGGTTTTCTCAACCTGGAAACCCTCTTTCATATTCTCCGTAAAGAGCTTCAGGGAGATGTTTGCGTTTGGAAGCAAGCTCCTTGCCTGTTCAATAATCAGTGTAATCTGGAACGAAATATATTCATTTGTAATTGGAAAGCTCTACTCGCCGGTATCAGTTGGATATTTCTCAAGGGCAGAGAAGTTCAAGAGTATGGTTACCATAAATATTGGCCAGGTGGTGCAGAGAGTTGGATATCCGGTAATGAGTACCATACAGAACGACCCGGAACGCCAGGTAAGGGTATACCGTAAAATAGCCCGCCTTACAATCCTCATCACATCTACCCTTGTTATGGGACTGCTGGGGTGCGCAGATGCCATGATTGAGGTGCTGATTGGTGCAAAATGGCTCCCTGCAGGTGACTACCTGAGAATTCTGGGATTGTCGGGAATATTCATTCCTTTATTGTTGGGAAGTGTAAATGTTTTCAATGCCAACGGCAAATCTGAAATTACCCTCAAACTGGAGATTATAAAGACTCTGCTGGCAGTGATTCCTGTTACTTTGGGTATAATATACAATATTGAGATGCTGCTTTGGGGTATGGTGGGAATTACCGTTGCCTCATATCTCATTCACGCGGGATATGTTTCACGTGAAATACCTTACTCTATATGGATGCAGGTGAAAGATATAATGCCTTATCTGGTTATCTCCGGTGTTATGGGACTGGCTGTAAATTACATTGGCAGTTTGCTTGAAGCTCCGGCTTTGGTTGTCCTTATTGTTCAGATAGCAACAGGATTTGCCATAACTGTTTTCAGTTATGAGCTTGTATATAAATCAGAAGAGTACAGGGACGTAAGAAACGAAGCCCTTAAAATGCTGCACATCAAAAAGTAACGGTGATTGGAAATCTACAACATTTTGTTCTTCCTGAAGATGATGGAAGCAATGAGAACCGAAACCAGCATCACACCTACTACCATAAGGAAATCCCACCAGTTGCCGGAAATAGGCAACCCGAGGTTCATACCGAATATTCCCGATATAAGTGTAGGCGGCATGAAAAGCAACGATACATAAGTAAGGATCTTCATGATCTTGTTCTGGTCCAAGTTGATAAGACCCAGCACGGTATTCTGGAGATATTCAAGCCTTTCAAAGTTGAAATTGGTGTGGTTCAAAAGTGATGCAATATCCTTAATTAGCACGTTGAGCTTTGTATGTACATCTCGAGGGAACTTGTCACTCTTGAGGATAGAGGAGATCATTCTCTGCTTATCAATAATGTTCTCCCTTACCATCATGGTATTCTCCTGCAACTGGTTGATATCCAAAAGGAAATCCTCGCTTACAGTCTCACCGGCACTTACGCTCTTGCTGAACTGGGCAATC
>JAFOER010000082.1 GCA_017380095.1 Bacteroidales bacterium | reverse complement strand
AGAGTTTTTTTATCTCCGCAAAACTTTTTACAGAAAAATTGGTTATATTAGCAGACTATAAACAAAATTAAAAAACAACCTGGCTATGGTAGAGCTATACGAAACCAAAATTAACGAAACTGAAGACCTTTTTGATATTGCAGATTTTCTTACAGAAGATCCCCTTTACAAAAAAACAGTCAAAAAATATATGGACAACCCTTACGATGCAGACATTGAGCGTGTGGCAAAGGGTGTCTTTACTGTGGCCGTATCCAAGGCCGAGTCGCTATCTTTGGACAATTACGAGCCTGAGGCTGCACTTACCAGGGCAAATACGGAGGCGCTTGCAAAGCTTGCCTGCACAGGAGCCCGTTTCCTTACCACCAAAAATGTGGACGACAGGAGAATTACTGCCCTTGGCCTCATTAAGGACAAGAAGAAAATTACTTCAATGTCGTTTGATGCCAAAGGTGATACCATCTATCTTGTGGGTCTCGCTACGGAAGAGAACGATTTTCAGATGAACAACAGGACATTTGATGTAATCCTAAAGGCCATTGAGAGGGATTATGTTACAAGTGCCCACTATATATCTTCAAACGGACTGTTCATCTCGCTTCTTGAGTGCTGTGCCCCTAATGAGCTCGGCTTTGACATTACCGGTGATGCCGAGGTAGAGGACAAGGAGTTCCTTTTCGGCCGCAGCCGCTATCTTGCAATAGTTACCGTAAACGATGCCCAGGAGAATGATTTTGTGGATTTCCTTTTCAACGAGGATATCCCTGTAACCCTTCTCGGACACGTTACCAAGGGTGAGTTGAGGCTTGATGACGAGTCGTTCGGATTCATAGAAGATTACATTCAGGAGTAGAACAGAAGATTATATTCAGGAGCAGATATTGATATGGGGCCGGCAGGGAACCGCCGGCTCCCCTTTGTACCATTTCCAGGGATAATGTTCACCAGCGGTTGGCAAATATTCTCGGCGGTTCTTTACATAATGAACCTGTTTCTGGCAGTTTACGCTGCCACTTCTATGGTCATGCGCCGTCAGGACCCTATAAAAACCCTCTCGTGGGTAACGGTTCTCATCCTTCTCCCTTACATAGGCCTTATCCTCTATTTCTTTTTTGGAATGCATTACCGCAAGAGGAGGCTCTACAAGTTCAAGGGAAATGCGGAGTACCGCTACAGGAAAGAGACCTCCCGCTACCAGAATGAATACATCAAACAGAATCCGCAGGTACTGGGTGATCTGGAGCCCTACAAGAAGATAATTTTCCAGAACCTGCGCAACAGTTATACCCTGGTTGAGAACAACTCTTCAATTGAATTCTTCTTTACCGGAAAGGAGGCCCTTGAGGCCATGTACAAGGCTATTGAAGGGGCCAGCAAACACATTCACCTCCAATCATATATCTTTGAAAATGACCGTACCGGAGAAAAGTTTGCAAACCTTCTTATGGAGAAGGCTGCACAGGGTGTGGAGGTAAGGGTGATATATGACGGAATGGGAAGCATCTCCCTTAAAAAGGATTTTGTCGGGAAGATGGAGAGAGCGGGAATTGAGATGCTCTGCTTTGCAAAGGTTGACCTGCCTCTTCCCACTTCAAAGGTGAATTACCGCAATCACCGGAAGATTCTGGTGGTGGATGGGGAGTGCGGATTTCTGGGGGGTGTGAATATTGCAGACCGCTACTGGTATGGCAATTCCCTTGGCCCTTGGCATGATACCCATATGAAAATTGTGGGGGAGGCGGTTTCGTCGCTTCAGACAAGTTTCCTGCTGGACCGGTACTTTATACTCAACCGCAAACTCAAGAAGTGGAAGAAATATTACCCGCAGCTTGAGATGCGCCAGAGGGGGGAGCAGAACCCCGGCAACAGTATTGCTACCCAGATACTTGCCTCTGGTCCCGATAGCAACTGGGCAAGCATCATGCAGTGCTTCTTCAGCGCCATCACCGTTGCCCGCAACCACATTTACATTGTATCACCGTACTTCACCCCAAATGAATCTGTACTCAACGCAATAAAGATTGCCGCATTGGGGAATGTGGATGTACGCATTATGCTTCCCGACAAATCCGACACCAAGATAGCCCATTACAGCACAATGTCTTACGTGGGTGAGCTACTGGAGGCAGGAGTGAAGATTTACCTGTTCAAGAAGGGGTTCAACCATTCCAAGGTGGTGAGTATAGACGGGGAGGTGAGCATTGTGGGGTCCGCAAATATGGATATGCGCAGCTTTGAGCACAATTTTGAGATACTTTCGGTAATATATGACAAGGGTTGTGCGGGGGTAATTGAGAAGCAGTTCCTGGATGATGCCGCAGCCTGCCGTGAGCTTACTCCGGCAATGTGGGCAAGGAGGAGCCGCAGGCAGAAGGTGCTGGAGAGTGTTTCCAGGTTGCTTTCTCCGCTGTTGTAGGCTCTCCCGGTGTGGCAGGTGGGGTAGAAGAGCTCTCCTTGGGCGGTTATGCAAATATGGAACTTTTGTGTACATTTGTGTAAAATTTGAAAAACGACTGAAATAATTATAAACCTAAAATTCTATTTATGGAAACAACAAAGAAAAACTATGCATTGCCAATAGCAATCATGTTCGCGTTGTTCTTTATGATTGCTTTCGTTACAGGATTGCAGAATCCGTTTGGAGTTATTGTAAAGAACCAGTTTGGTGCAAGTGACTTCCTTTCACAGTTGGGTAACCTTGCAAACTTTATCGCTTATGCCTGTATGGGTATCCCTGCAGGTTATATGCTAAGCAAAATCGGATACAAGAAAACTGCCCTTTTGGCTGTAGTGATCGGTTTTGCAGGTGTAGCCGTTACATTCGTTTCAGGTAAGGCCGAGAGCTTTGGCATTTACCTTTGCGGTGCGTTTGTTTCAGGTTTCTCAATGTGTATGCTCAATACCGTTGTAAACCCTATGCTCAACACCCTTGGCGGTGGCGGCAACAGAGGTAACCAGCTTATCCAGTTTGCAGGTGTGTGCAACTCTTCTGCTGCAACCATCGTTCCTGTACTTGTAGGTTACCTTATGGGTTCAAACGAGGCTGCAAGAACCATTGCAAAAGCTAACCCTGCATTGTTCATTGCTATGGGTATCTTTGCTTTGGCATTTGTAGTGCTTGCAGTTTCAAACATTCCTGAGCCTGCATACGAGAGCGCTTCAAAAGAGGAGAAGCCTGCTGCCGGCGGCAAGAAATACAGTGCAATGAGCTTCCGTCACTTTGTGTTGGGTATTGTTGCCATCTTCATTTATGTTGGTGTTGAGGTTGGTATTCCAAACATTGCCAATCTTTATATGACTCAGGGCTTGAAGCTTGATCCTGCAATGGCGGGCAGCCTTGTAGGTACATACTGGTTCCTTATGTTGGTAGGACGTCTTATCGGTGGTTCAATTGCCGGTAAAGTGTCAAGTAAGGCAATGTTGTCGGGAGTAAGTGTAATTGGCCTTTGCCTTGTGCTTGCTGCTATCTTCACTGCTCCTACCACTGAGGTTATGATGCCTGTATTCAAGAGCGACATCTCCTTTGGTATGGTAAATGTTCCTGCAAACATCATGTTCCTTGTACTTTGCGGTTTGTGTACTTCTGTTATGTGGGGCGGTATCTTCAACCTTGCAGTTGAGGGTCTTGGCAAATTCACTGCAGCAGCTTCAGGTATCTTTATGGTAATGGTTTGCGGTGGCGGTGTACTTCCTGCATTCCAGGGATTCATTGCAGATGCAACTTCTTATATGACAAGCTACTGGGTAGTTGTGGCATGTCTTGCTTACTTGTTGTTCTACGCGTTGGTGGGTTCTAAAAACGTAAACAAGGATATCCCTACAGAGTAATTTGATTTGTGATTATGGAGAATAGAGATTTTGTAGTTGGTGTGGATATTGGAGGCCAGACCACAAAAATTGGAATTGTAGACAGAAAAGGTACTATTGTAACCCAGACAGTTATTGGCTCAAAATACAAAGCCGGTGAGGCTGGCCTGTTCATCCAGGCTGTATGCGATACCATAAGGGAGCTTGCCAAAGAGGTTGGTTTTGAGAATATCAAGGGTATTGGTATTGGTGCCCCTAACGGCAACTATTACCAGGGAACCATTGAGGATGCAGCCAATCTTGAGTGGGCAAAAGGCATAAGGGTTGAGCTTGCCAAAGAGGTTTCTATGGCTTTGGACAACCTTCCTGTAACCGTTACCAACGATGCAAATGCTGCTGCTGTAGGTGAGATGACCTACGGTGCTGCAAGAGGTATGAAGAACTTCATTATGATTACCCTTGGTACAGGTGTAGGTAGCGGTATTATCATCAACGGCGAGCTTGTTTATGGTCACGACGGTTTTGCAGGCGAGCTTGGCCACGTTACTGCTGTAAGGCATAACGGCCGCCCTTGCGGTTGCGGCAAACACGGTTGCCTTGAGACATATTGTTCTGCCATGGGTGTTGCCCGTACTGCAGGCGAGTGGCTTGCCCTTACAGATGAGCCTTCACTTTTGCGCGGTGTTGAGAACATAACTTCAAAAGATGTGTTTGAGGCTGCACAGAAAGGTGATGAGTTGGCTATCAGGATTTTTGAGTTTACTGGCAAGAAGCTCGGAGAGTCTTTTGCAGATTTCGTGGCATTCAGTGCTCCGGAGGCAATTGTAGTGTTTGGAGGTCTTGCCCGTGCCGGCGAGTTCATCTTCAAACCTATCCGCGAGGCTATGGAGGCCAATATGGTCTCAATCTGGAAAGGCAAAGTGAAACTCCTTCCAAGTGCCCTCAAGGAATCTGATGCTGCCATCCTTGGCGCCTCAGCCCTCGCCTGGTAATTGTGACGACGTCTTCGTGTACAACTAGCTGATATTCAAGGCCTGCATTTTTGGTGCAGGCCTTTTTTCATGAAAGACATTCCTCCTGCAATGAAATGTATTTGCCCTTCACTCAGTCTCGGCTGAGGCTGCTCGGGCAAAAAAACAATCTTGACGGCGAACTCCTCCTTTTAGCCATCCTCCGGATGTCTAACGTCGTCAGACAAGCGCCGTCACTCTGACGATTGTTTTTTCACCCTCCCTTACCGCCTCATCCTCCATTCGTTCAGGGCAAATCATTTGGTTTCCGGAGGATGTCCTTATTCATGCTAAGCCCTGCAACGGCAATGGGCCACAAAATATCCTGAGGTGGCGTAGGCAATCATTGCAGATGTGCCGTAAAGATTTCCGTCTGTTTGAGAAAATGCATCCGTGATGACGTTCTCATGCATTTTCGAGTTAGGAAATCAGGCGCAGATGCACAAGACATCATCAGATGTCCAGCGGAGGCCGTGTGCAACGGAAGGCCGGGAGCTTCGCCCGGCGCGAGCCGTTTACAAAAGTGCTAGCCAAACCGAAGGCCATTT
>JAFOER010000081.1 GCA_017380095.1 Bacteroidales bacterium | reverse complement strand
TGGACTGTCTTGTCTTCGTATGATGCGTACAGCTGGTTGAAATTGTTTACATAGAGGTCGAGTACCCTGGTTGCAGAGACATTGGCACTCTCTTCAAAACCCGATGTGAGGTTTATGGTTGCACCGTCTCTCTGGGCCATGAATACGCCACGCTCTGTTCCCAGCCACATGTTGCCTCCGCCGTCCTGGCAGATGTCCGTAATGATTCCGGTTGTATTGTCCGCCGGCATATACGCCAGGAATTTCTTCTGGTTGGCATCGTACACATACAGTCCGTTTTCTGCTGCAATCCATAATCTGTTGCGGGTGTTGAGATAGATTGCATTTATGGATTTGGCTTCTGTCTTTTTACCATTGTGTGTGTACTCCACTTTAAGGTTGTCCGCATTTCCGTTTACGGGGTTGTATTTTGTTACAAGACCGTGGCTGTCACCAAACCACAGGTTGCCGAACTCATCCTGGTGCTGGATGTACCTTCCTTCTTTTGAGGTGTTCCAGCGGGTGAAGTCCATTTTTGGCGAGAGCCTGTTGGAGTTGCTGCGGAAAATTCCCCTGGTGTCTGTTGTTATCCAGATATGGCCATTTATGTCCTGTGTGAGGCCATTGACTGTCTTTATCTCCTGGGGAATCTCTATGTGTTTGAGACGTTCTCCCCTGAAAGATATTTTCATGAGCCCTTTGCCGGTAATTCCAACCCACAATACCTGGTTTTTGGAATCATAGTACATCTCCTCTATGCTGTTCCTGAAAATTCTGGCATATGGTGCAAGTTTGTCAAAAAGGCCCAATGTGCTTTGTTTTGAGGTTATGTTGCCATTCTCAAATTCAAGTACCGATATTGAGTTCCAGGTTGCATATATGTAACGGCTGGTGTCTATCTGTTCAATGTCAATTATTGGATCTCCGGTGTGGAGCCGGACATGTGCTTTTGTTTTTGAGTCATAACAGAATGGTTCCATCCCCTTTCCGTACATTATGATATTGTCGCCGAAGAATTTGAGATTCTCCACTTTGGCCATTTCAGATTCATCCGGTGCTGAAATGTTTTTCCTTTCGCCATTGATGGGATTGTATTCAATAAGGGTGCTGTCTGTCAGAAGGTACAGGTTGCTGGAGTTGTGGAATACCCTTTTTACGGTGTTTCCCAATCCCATTTCCCCAGAACTGAGGTTCAGGTGTGTATTGGCATATTCAATGGTGATATGTACAGGGCTGCCGTTGTGCAGGGCGTACATTTCATCTCCAACTATGGCAAAGTCCCTGAGAGTCTGCAGATATGATTCCTCCAACCCCGTTACAGGTACGGTTTTCCCGGTTGATGTGTCAAAACATACCGGTGCAATATATCCGTTTGACCAGCACCATAGCATTGAGTTGCGGAGCGGAGTTATGTTTGTGATGAAGCTTCCCCCTGCTTCAGTGAATGTATAATGGTGGAAATTTACGCCGTCACTTCTGGTAAGGCCTATATCCGTTCCCAACCAAAGGTATCCCTCGCTGTCCTGGAATATTGCCGAGACGGTATTGTTGTTCAATCCGTCAGCCTTGCTGTACAACTTGTATTTTGGTTGGTTGAAGAAACCGTAAACAAAAAACTCATTGCATATTACAAATGCAATGAGCAGGAATAATTTTTTCATCAGGTATTGCATTATTGCAACAAAGATAATCTTTTTAGTTGAATAATGTCAGCGGATTACTATAAAGTATATGTATAATTCGACGATTGTTTTTTAGGCTGGTATGTTCCTGTAATTGCTACTGGAACCTTGTAAAATTCAAATTTGCCGTTGTTTGCTGCAATTTTAATGAATATGTCGCTTGTTGACTTGAATTTGAAATCATCCGGGCTGTTCTTGTCCGATTCAAAGCTGAATCCTCCTACTTTCCACAGGATTTTGTCAAGTGTGCAGCCTGCATTGTATCCGTTGTAGAACAGTGAACCGTCATCATAAGATGTAATGTGAAGTTCTATGGAGAAGGAGTATTTGTAGTCTATTGTCTGTTTCATGAGCAGATCCCAGATATGGGCCTCTCCCTCGTCGTGGGTATTTACCTGAAGATCCTCTTTGGCATTTTTGTGTGAACGCAGCGATTTGAGGATGTTTTCTGCCTCTGAAAGGGTTATTGCAGGGAGGGATACCATTTCTGAATTGACAGAAGTTACATTCAGTGCGTTATACTCTGTTTCAAGAATGCTTTTTGTAGCCGTTCTTTCTGCAGGGGCAATCAGTTCAGCCGAGCATGAAGAAAGTACAAAAACAGACAGGACAGCCAAAATCAAATTTCTTGTTTTCATTTCAGGAATTTTTGAAAAATGTATCTTTTGAAGGATTTTCCCCCTCTTGTCTGCTGCAAAGGTATGTATTTAATTCAGCCCTCCAAATTTTTGGTGAATAAAATGCAGTGCTTTTGAACAAAATATATATTATTGATTAAAATACCGCTGTTGTATGAATGATATACCCCTCATAATCAATGTAATAGGTAAATCATTCACGCGTAGTGAAACAGGATTGCCAAGAAGGAAAAGTGCAGTTCCGGAACAGTTTTTTTTAGCAGTATGCTACTGTAAACCGTCGGGAAAATTGTCAATTTTGGCAAAATGGAGGTTTGGAAAAATTGCCTATCAATAAAGATGTAATTGCCAATCTTGTGCTGTTTGCAGTTGCTGTACTTTTGCAACAGATGAAAACCGAAAATGATTAACTGACATTTAAATTTTGAAGGAGTGAAAATTATGTTATTAAGAAAAACTTTTTTAATGGCGTTGGGATTATTTGCCTCTACATGCCTTTTTGGACAGGTAGCATTAAAAACCAATGTGGCTATGGATGCACTTCTCATACCTAATATAGGTGTGGAAGTTGGAATTGCCCCAAAGTGGACTTTGGATGTGCCTGTTTATTACAACCCGTTCAGCTACAAGTCAACTGACAACGGAGTGGGTGACAAGATGCTTAAACTTGGTATGGTTTCTCCTGAGTTGAGATACTGGCTTTGCGACAAGTTCAACGGCCATTTCTTTGGTGCCCACCTTATGGGTGGAGTTTTCAAGACAACCGGTATTGATCTCCCTTTTTCTCCTCTGAAGGATCTTGGAGCATACCGCTATAAAGGAAGTTTCTACGGAGGCGGTGTAAGTTGGGGTTATCAGTGGATTCTGGGAAAACACTGGAATCTTGGCCTTAATCTTGGCCTGGGATACGCATACATAGATTGGGAAAAGTATGAATGCGAAGATTGCGGTGACAAGTTGCCGGACGGCAAAGATCACTATGTAGGTCCTACAAAGGCTGCAATTAACTTGATTTATGTATTCTAACTTTTTTAAACATTGGAATTATGAAATTTTTAAGATATATATTACTGGCATCTCTCCTCATTTCGGGTAATGTTGTGGCTCAGGAGAAGGAGGGCAGCAAAATTTTGGTACACAACCAGTCCATCCTTATAGATGACAACAGACAGGTTGTTGTAACTATGGACATTACACTTCCGGGAAATCTGGAAGTACCTACAAATAACGTTCTCACAATTACTCCGGTTCTTAAGGACAGCGCAGGTACCCATATGGCTACTCTCCCTTCCGTAATGGTTTACGGACGTAACCGTTACCTTATAGATGAGCGTGCAAATGACATCCCTGCAGATGCTTATACCGTATTGAGGAGAGAGAAGGAGACAGACCAGTCTTTTGACTATACTACAAGAATCAGTTATGAGAAATGGATGCACGGAGCAGATCTTGAGCTTGCCAGCGAGATAAAGGGTTGTGCAAACTGCAAGGAGGAGGAGAACAGCATGTATGTAACCAGTGCATATCTGGAGAGGTATACAGTAAAGCCGCAGGTGGTGTTTGTGGAGCCTGAGGTAGAGCAGATAAAGAACAGGATAGAGCAAGGGCGTGCATACCTTGATTTCCCTGTAAACAAGACCACAATCTATCCTGAGTACCGCCGTAATCCCGACGAGTTGAAGGAGATCAGACGAACAATTGATGTGGTAAAGAACGATGATAATGTAAAGATTACAGGAATTCACATTGACGGATATGCATCTCCGGAGGGTGGATTCAGAAACAACGCAAGACTGGCACAGGGTAGGGCTGAGGCTTTGAAAAACTATGTGAAGGGAGAGTATGAATTTGCAGAGGACATCTTCAAGGTTACCAGCACCCCTGAGGATTGGGCCGGATTGAAAAAATATGTAGAGGAGAACAATGTAGATGACAAGGAGGAGATCCTTGCAATAATAAATGGTGTAAGCGGTGACAACCACGATGCCCAGGAGGCAAAGATGAAAAACCGCTTCCCTGCAACATATGCAAAACTGTACAAGGATGTTTACCCAGGTTTGAGACACTCGGATTATCTGGTGTTCTATACAGTAAGGGCATTTGACATAGAAGAGGCAAAACGCATAATTAAGGAGCGCCCGCAACAGTTGAGCCTGCAGGAGATGTACCTGGTGGCACAGACCTACGAGCACGGCAGTGCAGAGTTCAAGGAGGTATTTGATGTGGCAGTGAGGATGTTCCCGCAGGATCCTACAGCAAACATCAATGCAGCTGCAATAGAGCTTGAGCAGGGAAATCTCAACGGGGCAGTACGTTTCTTGCAGAAATCTTCACAGGATGAGGGAGCGACCCTCAACAACTACGGTGTACTCAAACTCCTTCAAGGTGACCTTGATGCAGCAGAGAGCTACTTTAAGAAGGCTCAGCAGGCAGGTATAGAGGAGGCTGCAGCAAACTTGCTGGAAGTGGAGAAGAAACGTAAGGACTTTGAGGTATTTGGCAAATAAAATACCAATTTTCACTTCAACACCCGGCTATCTGCGATATTTGAGGTATTGCAGATAGCCTTTTTTTGATAATTTTACATCTTAATAGGAAAAATCAGTGTTATGCAGACGAGATCCAAGGATTTTTACAGGCTTATGTCACATTTGTTGCACTCGCAAGATCTGGACAACGGTATAAATGATGTTCTTAAAGAAGCGATGGAGAAACTGGAAGGGGACAGGGCCTTCATTTTCTCGTATGATTATGACAATAAAGTGCAGGATTGCATATATGAAGTTGTATCTGACAGCGGCTTGGCCGAGATAGAACAGCTTCAGGGTGTCCCCTTTGATGCCACACCCTGGTGGAATGAGCAGATTATGTCTGATGTACCCATTGTAATACACAGGCTCAAGGATCTCCCACCCCAGGCCTCAAGCGAGTATGAGATACTCAACGGGCAGAATATCAAGTCTATACTTGTGGAACCGCTTCTGATAAACGGCACAATATGGGGATATGTGGGAATAGATTTTGTAAAGGATTATGATAAGCTGGATGATATCTCACTTCAATGGTTTACACAGGTAGCAGGAATCCTCAGCCTCAGTATCCAGTTGGGAATGAGCCGTAAGGCAGATGAACTCAAAAGGAATGAACTTGTGGCGGCAAAGGAAAAGGCAGAAGAACTCAATCTGCTTATCAGTTCATTCATAGCCAATGTAAACCACGAGATAAGGACTCCCCTCAATTCCATAGTAAGCTTCTCGGAACTCCTTACACAAACGGAAGATCCCCAGGAGCGCAAGGAGTTCTACTCCATTGTAAAAAGGAACTCGGAGTGGCTTACCCGCATTGTTGCAGAGCTGCTCAATATCTCCAGAATAGAGTCGGGGAAGATGGAGTACAGGGAGGTGCCCACAGATATAAATGCCGTTTGTGAGGATATTGTGTTCCTCTCAAAACTCAAATACAAGGAGGGGGTTGAGATCCATTTTGAGAAAACCCTTCCGGACTGCATAGTCCTCACAGATACACAAAGGGTGCAGCAGGTTGTTTCAAATCTGCTCAACAATGCCATGAAATTTACCAATAAGGGGGAAATAAGGGTAGGTTATGAGATTCTTCCCGACAAATTTCTGAGGATATATGTAAAGGATACCGGAATAGGGATTGACGAGCAGGATCTGGAGAGGGTTTTTGGCCGGTTGGTAAAACTGAACAAGGACATCTCCGGATGGGGACTGGGACTCCATATATGCAAAAGCATTGTGCACGAACTTGGGGGGACAATGGGAGTTGAATCAAAGAAGGGAGAAGGGTCAAAATTCTGGTTTACCCTCCCTGTAAAATGATATGCAAATCCGTAATGGGTGAAAGGGACCTGGAAAAAGTGGCAAACTTTTTCCAGGTCCCTTTCCTTTTTTTATGTCGGGAAGAAAAAAATACCGTTGCAAATTATTCAAAAAAGGCGCTGAATCATTCACCGGCGCCTTTATACACATCTGTTTTCATCTTTTTTGCACTGCTTATAAACCATGACGTTTTTTGAAAAAAATGCCGATTAAAAGATTTCTTACAATGGATTTCCTTTGCATCAGAAAACAAAACGCAAACAAACGGAAAAAGAAAACAAATAATAAAAAAAACTACAGACATGAAAACCAGAATTTTTTTAACTATGGCATTGGCAGGACTTCTTGCTGTTTCCTGCTCTAAAGATGAATTGGGTAATATCAATGACCAGCCGGCAGCTGAGAGAGCTGAGGCTTATCTTACTTTTGATATAGTATCGGGTGTAAACTCTACCCGTTCAGCAGACGGCGATTCACAGGGAGACAACCACGGCAATGCTGAGGACAGCGGACATTCGCATATTGGAACTGCAGGTGAGAACAACGTTTCAAAAATCCTGTTGGCATTCTACAATACTAATGACGAGACAATAGACGGTGACGGTCTTGTAAGGACTTATGCAGTTGGCGAGAACCAGTCAGTCGGCATACAGAAAAATTCAGACGGCAGCTATACTCCATCGGAGAGCTTCCTTGTAAATTCAACAGGCCTTTACAAGATTATGGTAGTTGCCAATCCTCCTGCTGAGTTGGCACAGAAGAGTGCTTCAAACTCGTCAGATGCAAAAGCTATCTATAATGAGATCCTCAACGGCTCATTCAAAGGTGATGTGAACGCCCTTATGGGAAGCAATGCAGACTACTTTATGATGGCCAACCAGAGCGAGGTTACAATCAACGTTACAGCTTCAAACAACAAGCAGAACCCTGCAAGACCTGCAAGTGCAATAAATGTTGAGAGAGTGCTTGCAAAGGCTACTTACCGCCAGGTTGCAGAGGACAATACCTATGCTGTAACTGCAGACAAATATACTTACACCATCCAGACAGAGGGCGGTTGGGTTTATCAGCCTGAGAGCGGTTCTTACAAATACTATGTTTCAGGTTTCGCATCTGCAACAACAAACGAGAAGAACCTAAACGATAGAAGATAAATCTTTGTAGCTGTAATTGACGGTACAACCAGGTACTTTACCAGCAATTCTTCTTATACAGGTTATATTGGCGGTGTTGAGACAACTGCAAAACTGATGGTTGAGGATACTGATCTGGCTTCAGTTGAGGGATTCTATCCAATCTATACCGGAACCAAAAACATGACAGAGAGCGGTACAGTAGAGTACAATGTACAGCTGTTGGAGTATGCATTGGTAAACATGAACAACAGTACCTATTATGTACGCCATACAGGTGCCCAGAGTGCTTCTCCTTTCGGAACTATTGGCAACACCTCATTCCTGTTCGACCCTAACTCTTCTTACAAGAATGCAGAGGGTGAGTTTGACGGAGCATCATACTTTGCAAACCCTTGGACTTCATACAGGAACTCAGTTGCAACCCTTCCTTTTGCAGCACTTCCTGGTACAGACCACGGCGCAGTTTCAAATGCTGCAGAGTCTGCAACAGTAGGCGGTTTGTTGGGCTACATCTTTGAGAACGGTGTAACCGCTGACAACCAGACAATGGACAAGACTACAGGTGTAGTTTTCAAAGGCCAGATAAAGGATGCTTCAGGAAACCCTGTAACCCTATTCAAATACGAGGATTCTTACTATAAAGATCTTGAGGTTCTTTTCAGTGCAGTTGATGGCCTTCCTGGAGATTGGACAACTCAGCAGTACGCAGACGGTACCATTACAGCAGAGGATCTTAAAGGTTTGGGTATCTCAGTTTACGAGGACGGATATTGCTACTACGCAGCACAGATCAAACACTTCGACGACGGCAAAGCTGATACGGCTGGTCCTAACGAGTTCATCAAAATGCGCAATAATGTTTACTCTGTAGCGGTGAAGAGTGTTGATAAGTTCGGATTCTCAGAGTTGGATATGCCTCAGCTGGAGAATGCAATAGAGGGTGGTAACGAGAGCATTTACCTTACCCTTGAGGCTAAGATTCTTCCTTGGATTGTAAGATTCACAGATGTGGAGTTCTAGGATTTAAAGTTAATTGGGGGAGGGACTCCCTCCCTCCTTCAAAAAACTGATTGATGAAATAACCGGATAAACTAAGAAAGCATGAAAACCAATATAAATATTATCAGACGATTTTCCTGTAATTTGGCCGCAGCCTTACTGTTAGGGAGCTCATTAATGTCCTGCGGCTCCATTCTTGACGAGAAAGAGGTTGACTGTTCTGTGAATTACAGCGTAAAGTTCAAGTACGACTACAATATGAAGCACGCAGATGCATTTGCCAATGAGGTGAAATCTGTAACGCTTTACGCTTTTGACAATGAGGGGAAATTGGTGTATCAGAAGACAGAGGAGGGTGATGTGCTCAAACAGGAGGGGTATGCAATGGATGTTGACATGAATCCTGGTGACTACCATCTGATTGCTTGGGCAGGTTTGACAAACGATGATTCTTTCTCAGTTCCTTTGGTTTCACAGGGAGCCAGCATTGAGGATTTGAAGTGCAGGATGGACAGGGTATATACAAAATCTGATTCAGAGGGCGGAATTGTCAACACCAAATTGACATCATTGTTCCACGGTCAGGTTGAGAAGCAGAATTTCCTTACCAGAGCTGCCATCAATCAGGAAATAGTCGTTCCTCTTGTAAAGAACACCAATACAGTAAAAATCATCCTTCATCAGATGGACGGTGTAACCATCCCGGCTGAGGATCTTGAGTTTACCATCACCGACAATAACGGTTATATGGATTATGACAACTCCCTTCTGGAGGATGAGAAACTTACCTATTATTCTTACCACCACGAGTCGGGCAATGTGGTAGAGGCATCCCAGACAAAATCCGGAGAGGTTACCAATATAAGTTTTGCAACAGCTGAGCTTACAGTAGGAAGATTGATGGAGGACCAGAATGCAATACTAACCATCAGAAACAAGGTAAGCGATGAGACAATTCTCCGCATTCCGGTAATCAAGATGTTCCTTCTGGCAAAATTGCAGGGCCAGTACGATATGGACAACCAGGAGTATCTCGACAGACAGGATGAGTACAAGATGACTTTCTTCCTGGACGAGAACATGAAGTGGATTGATTCACAGATTATAATAAACGAGTGGATAGTAAGGTTTGACGACATGAATTTATAACATGAAATACAGCAGAGATATGAAAGCATTATTGTCGAGAATTTCATTGGTTATCGTTGGCTGTATGATTGTATTGTCCTGCTCAAAACAGGATGTGAAAGATGTGGGGAAGGATATGGTAGATGTACGCCTGGCACTCTCAATTTCAGGCACGGCTTATACCAAGGATGTGGATGATGCAGATGCAACACTTGATTATACAACAGATAATCAGAACAAGATAAATGACCTTTACATACTGTTGGTAGATAAGGACGGAAAGTTCCAGTATCTTGTAGAGGAGCTATTTGCACAGGATAACTCAAATACAGTATATAAAGGTATAATTCCAAGACCGGCAGCGGGAAGCAGACTGGTTCTTATGGCAAATCTCAACCAGCAGAACCTGAGTGCAACATCAGATATCAGGACATGGTTGAACGGTTTTAAAGGACAGGATGTTGAAACCATTTACAATTATGCGGTTTTCAGCAATACGTCGGGAGTATGGAGCCTGAGCAGCAGAAGTATTCCAATGTGGGGTGAGGTTGAAGTGGGTACACAGGCCGGAGGAGAACTGAACCTCTCGTGCGATATGTACAAGGCTCTTGCCAAGATAAACATTTGGGTGAACGGGAAGAAAGGTATTGAGGGGTTTGAGATAAACAGGGTTGTGGTAAAGAATTCACTGGATAAAGGATATTGCGTGTCGCAGTCGTATTTAAGCAGTGACATTTCAGTACAGTACGGGAATCCTCACATTCCGGCAAATGCTGTAAACAGAGTGCTGGATGCAGAGTACGGAAACCTCAGTGTAACAACAGCCTTTTCAGATGAAATTTATGTAGTGGAGCAGGATAACAGTGCAGAGGATATGGATCCTATAACAGTTGAAGTACATTATACATACAACGGCGCAGCGGGAGTAGGTATAATAAACTTCAAGGACGAAAAGGGAAATGCATTTGATGTTATAAGAAACCATTCTTACATATTCAACATTTCCAGAGTAAGCGGAGTTGAAACAAATGTATCCCTTATATATGATGTAGTTGACTACTATGACATACACAAGATAAACCTGGGCTTCAATTAGCCTTAAAGCATGAAAAAAACCTGATAAAATTAAAAATCGATAATATGAAAAAGTTGAAATATATATGTGTACTGATGGCTGCCCTCCTTCTCGGCTCCTGTGGCCATGAGGAGATGGAGGTAGACAGGGAGAACCAGTACGAGCCGGGTGTGGCAACCAGCATATCACTGAATATTGGTATACCTGGTATGGATGTGGCAATGACAAAGGCCGGGGAGAGCTATGAGGATTATCTTGAGTATGTATCCAACCTTCTTGTTGTGGTTTTCAATGCCGACGGAACGTTCCATTTGTCGCACGAGCAGGTGTACAACCATAACCAGGGTACAGACAATGTGGCCATTGGGAGCATTGAGAGCGGAAAGAAATATATCTATGCTGTAGCCAATACAAATTCGTCATTGTTCAATGACAGCAATACAGACCTTACGGAGATGCTTAAGGCAGAGGCTGCCAAAGGGATGGAGAGCTTCCTGAAGGCATCTGTTGGGCTTTGCCAGAAATTTGAGGGCATTACAGAGGGAAGATTTCTCATGAGCGGCAAATATGTTGCTGATGTAAATGACTCGGGTGACGGTTCTGTAACCATTCCACGTACCGGCGGCAGATTGCAGGGAACAATTGAGCTTGTAAGGGTTCAGGCAACAGTTGCATTTACAGTCAAGGCAGGTAACAATGTCGGGTTTACCCCAACCCATTTCCAGGTGTGCAATCTTCCTCAGGCAAGTTATCTGTTTGAGCAGCCTTCGGATTTGGCAAACTGCACATATTTCAACACTGAGATGTTGACATACGACAGTTTTAAGGACAGCATCTATTTCTACCCTATGGAGAACAGGAAAGCCCCTTCTGCAAATGTTGCAGCATACAGGGACCGCAAGGATCTTGCAAATGCCAATTCTGCATACGTAGTGATAAAAGGGATGTATTCCGGCAAGGCAGACCATTATGAGGATTTTGACAAGGACAACTATACAGGGCAGGAGAATGCAGAGGCGCAGGTTACATATTATATACCTCTTGGTTATGTTAACGGAAATCTGAACGACTACAACGTTAGGCGCAATACAAAATACATCTATTCAATTACTGTGAACGGAATTGATGATATAGTGCTTGAGGTGGTTTCGGACAATGACAAGAGCAGCGTTGAGGATGGTGATGTGATTTATTTGAACGGAGGTAAGGTTATAGACCTTGATGCACATTATGCAAGCGGCATCCTTACATTCAACAAGGCTGACCTTGAGAGCAAGAGCGAGATTACATACAAAGTGAAGTCTCCGTATACAAACGGTTACCAGACAGATGTAGATTCTGATTGGGTTAAGTTTGTGGTAAATGCAAAAAGAAACGGTGTATATTCACAGCAGGTAGTGGCTTACCCTGGAGACAACAGCAGTAGCCTTATATCTGTAGGCGAGTTGATGGAGAGCCTTAAAAATGCGGAGTCACTTGGCCTGTTCGACAACAATGATGAGATAGTTGTAAGCTGTTATGTGAGCGAGTACTATTATAATGACAAGGCAAACGAGTGGCACAAATGGGTAAATACAGATAACCGTGAGATGCTTATCCTGTGTGATACAAAAGCAGGAAACGGCAGCAGCCTTACTGAAGGAACATACATTATCCGCCAGAAATCCATACAGACAATTTTCAAGACAGACGGTTCTTTGACAAAGGCTTGGGGTACCGAGTGGTTCAATGAGACAGACAATATACAGCCAAACTACGGTATAAATTCCGACAATGCAGACCGCAACAGTTCAACAACAGGTTTTGCAACTCTGAACAATGACGGAAGAAGGAACATGATTGCCGAGATCTACAACAACGGCAACCAGAGGGCAGACTGGAATGACATTACAACATGGAACTGGGATTGGGATCCAAAAACAACTTCAGGCAATTACAGAAAGGCTTATCTTGCATGCATGAGCAGAAACAGGGACGACAACGGCAATGGCGAGATTGAGCGCAGCGAGATGAAATGGTACCTTGCATCAATTAACCAGTATCAGGATTTGTGGATTGGAAATGCAGGTATAAACCAGGATGCGCACCTTTATACTTATCCTGCAACCCCTGAGGTTACCCATTACTTCAGCAATTCAACAGGCCAGATTTTCTGGGCTGAGGAGGGTGCGGCAGTTTCACCTTATGCTGAGCACGGAGGACGTTTCAGCAACAACAGGAAACATGCGGTACGTTGTTTGAGAAACTTGAATGTGGAGTCGGAGAGAGACCAGAACCAGTACATTGCAACAAACAATGATGTGCTGAATGTGGACTATGCAAAAGTGACAAAAGTGGACGGCAAGTATGTTGTGGAGCTTGACGGTCTCAACTCAAATGCATTGCGCGGTTACAGGACAGAGGTCCTTACAAGACATACCGAGCGTGAGGAGCAGAACAAGCCTTACTCATCATTTACAATAAATGACCAGCTTACCCGCCCTTCAGACTTGAGAAGCGGACAATATACATGGACCAACATCATAAACAGGGGAAAGGACGGTGACTACGGTTGCCCTGATGGATACAGAATTCCGTCGCAGAAGGAGCTGATACTCATGTTGTCTAAAGTGAATGACAATGATTACCACAATGACGAGGTGCTTTCAATGACACGTTCATCGTTTGCCCCTAACCAGACAGGCCATCCATGGCATCCTCTGGGATACACCGTAGGAGGTTATGCAATACACAACTACAACCCGTTCATGTGTGTGCTTGTAACAGATGTAAACAATGTGAACAACAATACAGTAAACCACGGAAACTATTACTTGCGTTGTGTCAAGGACAATTAACAGACGCTAATTATCGGGAGATAATTTTTACATTAGGTTTTCATGCAAAAGCTGCTGTCGGGAGACAGCAGCTTTAATTTTTTTCTCCAATTTGTTAAATTTGCCATAGCAAAACAGTTAAAGTATGAAAGCGAGGATCCTGATACCTTTATTCCTTTTCCTTACCGGCACTGCATTCTCCCAGAATGCGGCAGGGCAACTTTTTTCACTTCCCCAGATACCTGACTCCCTCAAGACAGTAGAGAAGAGGTTCAACTATGTGGTAAAGAATTACTGGCACTCCTTTTCCTTTACAGATACATCATATCTGCAGACCGGTGAACGTGCTGTAGAAGAGGCTTTGGTAAACTATGTGGATCTGCTGTCCCGTCTTCCGCTGGAGAAAAGCGGGCCATACCTTGAGGAGTTCCTTGCAGCTACATCCGCCAATGCTGCAGTTCAGAATCATATGAATGGCTTGCTCCGCAAATATCTTGTAAATTATGATTCCCCGCTGCGCAACCATGACCTCTACATCTGCGCGGCAGAATATTTGAAGGAACATGCACCGGATGAGATAACCCGGTACAATGCAATGCAGGATGCGGCCCTATTGAGCCGGAATCCACAAGGTGCAAAGGCAACAGATTTTGCATATATGCTTCCCGACAATACCATCCGCAAGATGCACGAAGTTGCGGCAAAATACACACTCCTGTTTTTCTATACACCCGGATGCTCTTCCTGCACATATGTGACCAACCAGCTGAAGGGTTCAGAAATTGTCGGGAACATGGTTCAACAGGGTGCACTTGCAGTACTTGCAGTCTGTACGCAGGATGATACACCATCCTGGAGAAGATACCTTGAGGATATACCCAACAATTGGATAAACGGCTGCGACAAAGGGATGTCCCTTACAGTTGAGGGTGTTTATGACCTGAGGGTACCTCCGGTGCTGTATCTTCTGGATGCCAACAAAAAAATACTCCTCAAAGATGTGCCGTTTGCACAAATTGAGGAGTATCTCAAATGATTTGGGGAATTCTATTCCCTCTCTATTCTCAACTGCTGTATCTGGTTCCCTTTCTCCTGTGTCATTACAAAAAGGGTAATGCGGAACTTTTCCCCTCCTGCACTGAGGTCCCCTATTGCATAAGTAAGGGGTGCCTTGCCGCTCTTGTGTATAATGGAGAAGGATTTTGGCGTGTAGTTTACAAAAAAGTCCTTCATTATCTGTTTTGCCTGAACCTTGCTGCATGAACTTACAGATCCAAGGATATCAAGTTCCAGATTTCCGGCAAACCAGGCAGAGAGCTTTTCTGCATCGCCAAGCTGTATATATTTACCTATGGGTACAAATACATCGGCCTGTTTCTGGGCAAAAGCGCAAGTTGCAGATAATATTGTAATTGTAAGCAACAGTAAAAAATTTCTCATATTGTTTTATATGGGGTTTTGTTGTGCAAATAACGGCATTAAACTTGCAAAAAACAAGCCATATTCATAATTTTGTTTCTATGAAGATTACATTGTTGCTGGTAGGAAAGACAGCTTTTTCGTATATAAACGAAGGAATAGCGCTTTATGAGAAGCGCCTGGGCCATTATATCAATTATGCAAGGGTAGAAATACCTGAGCTGAAGAATGTGCAGGCGTTGAGCCAGGAGCAGATTAAGGAGAGGGAAGGAGAGCTCATACTCAAGAATATAAAGAATACGGATGATGTAATTCTGCTGGACGAGCGTGGGAGTACCTATACCTCAATAGAGTGGGCGGCACATTTGCAGAAGAAGATGAATTATGAGGGAAAGGATATTGTGTTTGTGATAGGTGGAGCCTACGGCTTCTCGCAAAAGGTGTATCAGAGGGCAAACGGAAAGATATCCCTCTCAAAGATGACATTTTCGCATCAGATTATAAGGGTCATTTTCCTGGAACAGCTTTACAGGGCATTTACAATAATGAAGGGGGAACCGTATCATCATGAGTAAAGGACGCAGTGCAATATGGAACTTTATAGCAGGGAACAGGACAATCCTGTTGCTTGCGGTTGCATTTGCACTTGCCGTGCTGTCATATATTGTTGTACCTCAGGTGGAGGCAATGGCAGGAGATGTGGAGAATCTGGAGGAGGAGATCCAGCACAGGCAACAGATTCTGCAGGACTATGTCCATAAGGCATTTGAGGTTCCTGTCGGGGAGTGGCTCCAGTTTGATGGTTTTCCCGACGATATGGTGCTGTACCGTTACAATGCGGATACACTGCAATCATGGGTAAACCAGTTCCCGGTGGCAAATGATGAGGTGGATGTCCTCACCTTGTGGCACAGGATAAACCATCTAAACAGCAGAAGCCTCTTCAATGCCCCTCTGGCATACCTCACGGAGCAGGAGCAGTATGTTAATCTCGGTTCTGCCTGGTATGTGGTAAAGGTGTACCGTAAAGGCACCATAAAGATCATTTCAGGTCTTCTTATAAAAACGGAATATCTTTCAAACAATACTGTTCTGGCCAGCAAGATAAATCCTCAGCTACAGGTAAATAGGAAGATGGATATCTCCCCTGTAACATTCAATGAGGGATATGTTGTGCGTGGCCTTGATGGGGGTGTACTGTTCTCCGTAAACAAAGGGTTTGCCATAAATGAAGGGGGAGTTTCATTGCCTTTGAGATGGCTTGCCATGCTGTTTTTCTGTGCAACTCTGTTCTCTTTCCATTACAACAGACGGACATTCAAGTCATTTGCATTATATGTTCTGGGGCTTACAACAATAAGGATAATGTGTATTGGAATGGCAATGCAGTTGAGGTTCAGTTCTGAGCTCTTCTCGCCAAACCTGTATGCGGATGTTGGAATATTCTCATCGTTTGGAAGCTTCCTGCTGAACAACCTTTATGTGTCACTGGTGGTTCTGGGCCTTTACCAGTTGAGGAAAAACATAATACTCAGACATAAGGAGTGGAGTATCTGGCGCAGAAGAGCTGTAATGGCTTTTTTGTGTATTGTTCCCGTTGCACTTGCCATATATATAGATTATGTGTTCCGGTCTGTGATAAACAACTCCAGCATTGTTCTGGAGCTTTACAGGATACAGCAGTTGAACCTTTATTCAATACTGGCATATGCTTCATATGCCCTGCTGTTCATTGCCCTGCTCTTCTCCTTGCAGCTAATAATTCCGTTGCTCCCTTTCATAAAGAAGAGTTCTCTCCTCAAGACACGGCCAATGCTGGTGTATATCTCAATAATCTCGCTCTATACAATAATTATGGTGAGCAAGCTGGGATTTGGAAAGGAGATTGACGGCAGCAAGGTATGGGCAAACAAACTGGCTGTAGAGAGGGATATAAGCCTGGAGCTCCAGCTCCGCTCCATGGAAGCCAAACTCTCAAGGGATCCCATAATAGGGGCAATGCTCGGACTCCCGCAGGAGAGGTACGGCCTTATCCAAAGCAGGATGGAGGAGCTCTATCTTAAGGGGGTAAGCCAGAAATACGAGATAAACATAACAATCTGCCGCCCCAACGACATGCTGCTTGACAACAAATGGCAGCAGATGGTAGACTGCTCTGCCCACTTCAATGAACTGCTTTCTTTTGGTGTCCCTTTGACCGAGGGGTCAAACTTCTTCTTTCTCAACAACTACAACGGAAGGGTAAGTTACCTTGGTGTAATGAGATACGCCAACAGGGTACAGGGCCCCATAACAATGTACATAGAGTTTGAATCGCGCTACACCAAGGATGTGATGGGGCATACGGCGGTGTTGTTCGATTACAAGCCTTCGGACAACGTAAACATGCCTCATGAGTATTCATACGCCAAATATATAGACAACCGCCTGGTAATATATAAGGGAGCATATGTATATCCTATGGTATGTAATCCCGACGATTACCCCCACGGATTCTCGGTAGTGAAGGAGGACAGGCATCTGCACTTTGTAAGCCGGGGAGACAACGACAATATAATTGTAATCACCAGGGAGAGGAGAAATGTATACCATTACCTTGTATCATTCTCGTACCTGATGCTTTTCTACAGCGGTTTCTCATTCATTTTCATAAGGGGAAGGCATATGGGAAGAAGGAGGAACATAAGGATAAAACTTCCAAAGAACTCTTTCAGGAGGAAGATTACCTACCTTATTACCGTTTCTCTGGTTGTATCACTCATCTCAATGGGATTTGGAAGTGTGTGGTTCTGCCTCAACTACTACAGGGATTCCAACCACGCAATGATGGAGGAGATGCTCCAGACAGTGCAGGTAACACTTACAGACTTGTGCAAATATGCGGAGGGGTACCAGCAGATAAATACATCCAGCGTCTACCAGTCGCTTGAGATGCTGGCAAAAAATACCCAGACAACAATCAACCTGTATGATCCTCACGGAAGGATGATCCGTTCTACCCAGCCTGAACTCTTCGACCGCTATCTTCTGGCCTCGAGAATCAACCCGCAGGCGTATTACCAGCTTGTACATGAGAACAGGATGCAGGTTATTACTGAGGAGACATTGGGTGAACTGGAGTATTCATCTCTATATGCACCAATATACAATGCCCAGGGCAAGCTTGTGGCAATTGCCAATATCCCTTATTTTGCAAAAGGATCATATGCAGTAAGTGATGTCCCATCCATTCTTGCCGCCATCATAAACATATATATATTGCTGTTGCTGGCTGCCATTTTTGTGGGAACAGCCATTGCAAACCAGCTCTCTGAGCCGTTGGCGGAGATCGGGCGCAAGATGAAACTCATAGATGTGTCAAAAGAGACGGAACATATCAACTACAGGAACAAGGATGAGCTGGGTGAACTCGTAGGGGCATACAACAAGATGGTGGATGCCCTTGAAGAGAGTACCAGACGCCTGGCCCAGACAGAGAGGGAGCAGGCCTGGAGTGAGATGGCCCGCCAGATAGCCCATGAGATAAAGAACCCGCTGACCCCAATGCGTCTGAGCATCCAGCACCTGATAAGGCTCAAACAGCGCGGAGTAGAGGGGTGGGAAGAGAAATTTGAGGATGTGGCATCATCGCTTCTTGAGCAGATAGACATCCTCTCAAACACGGCATCAGAGTTCTCGAGCTTTGCCAAATTCTATTATGAGGAGACTACACTCCTCGATCTGGCAGAACTCATAAACGACCAGAAACTTTTCTTTGACACCAGGGAAAACATAAGGATAGTGTACGATTACTGCCACCGCGGATGTATGGTTCAGGTGCGCAAGGGGCAGATAATACGTGTGCTTGTAAATCTTGTATCCAATGCAATCCAGGCCCTTGAAGAAAAAGGTGGATATATACGCATTACCCTAAAGGAGGATGCGGGATTCTACATTGTAGCAATAGATGACAACGGCCCTGGGGTAAAACCGGAAGACGAGCATAAGCTCTTCAAGCCTAACTTTACCACCAAGAGCAGCGGAACAGGCCTTGGCCTCGCCATCTGCCGCAACATTATAGAACAAAGCGGCGGCAAGATCTCTTACCACCGCTCGGAACTTGGAGGAGCCTGCTTCTCATTCAGTCTCCCTATTTCTGTCTCAAGAATATCTGAACAGGAACTCCGTTGAAATTGAAGTGCTCGCGTAGCCTGTTCTCCAGGAAGCGTTTGTAAGGATCCCTTATGTACTGGGGAAGGTTACAGAAGAACGCAAATGAAGGGCTTGCACTTGGAAGCTGTGTAATATACTTGATTTTGATGTATTTTCCTTTCCATGCTGGTGGAGGGTAGTTCTCAATCTCCGGAAGCATTGCTTCGTTAAGCTGTGATGTAGGAATCTTGCGCGAGTAGTTCTCATAAACCTCAGTGGCAGCCTTAAGCACATCAAAGATCCTCTGTTTGTTTATTACAGAGGTAAAGATGATAGGAACATCAGTGAAAGGGGCAATCCTGTTAAGGATATCCTCCTTGAACTTTTTCATTGTATTGGTGTCCTTCTCAATGGCATCCCATTTGTTCACCACAATCACAACACCTTTCTTGTTCCTTTGTATAAGGTTGTAGATTGCCATATCCTGTGCCTCAACACCCGCCTGCGCATCAATCATGAGGATACATACATCCGAGTTCTCAATTGAGCGTACTGCACGCATTACAGAGTAGAACTCAAGATCCTCCTTAACCCTGTTCTTCTTTCTCAAACCTGCGGTGTCAACAAGCATGAAATCATACCCGAACTTGTTGTATCTGGTTGCAATTGAATCCCTTGTGGTTCCGGCAATATTGGTTACAATGTTCCTTTCCTCGCCAAGAAGGGCATTTGTCATTGAGGATTTTCCAACATTTGGCTTCCCGACAATTGTAATCCTCGGAATGCTCTCATCCTCGTGGTCAATTACAACATTGTTGTCGTCGGGAAGAAGTTCGCAGATCTTGTCCAGAAGGTCACCTGTACCGCCGCCGCTGGCAGCAGCAATGCAGTAAGGTTCTCCAAGGCCAAGGGCATGGAACTCGTACGAGCCGTACATCTTGTCTCCTGTATCCACCTTGTTTACTGCAAGGATCACAGGTTTTTTGCAACGGCGGAGAATGGAAGCAATCTCGGAATCGTAGTCTGTAATTCCAGTGGCAACCTCGCACATGAAAAGGATTACGTCTGCCTCCTCTATGGCCAATGACACCTGTTTGCGGATCTCGCCCTCAAAGATGTCATCAGAGTTGCTGGTATAACCGCCGGTATCAACTACAGAGAACTCCTTGCCGCACCACTCGCTCTTGCCGTAGTGGCGGTCTCTGGTTACACCTGCAGTCTCGTCTACAATGGCCTGCCTCATACCTACAAGCCTGTTGAAAAGGGTTGATTTGCCTACGTTAGGCCTTCCTACAATTGCTACAATTCCCATATAAATCTCCAGTTTTTAGCACCCCATACCGCAACTTCCGCAGTCTGAGCTGCACTCTCCACTATTCTTTTTGTTTTTTGTTCCCCAAAGTTTCTTCTCTTCCATTTTGGCACACTGGATACCGCGTTTGCGCATCTCCCTGTTATGCTCAATCTCGGTATCGGGGAACTTGCCGTCCTTTTTGAAAATGATGTTGAAGCAGAGCCCTATAACGCAGAGCCCTACCAGAAAAATTGCAAACAGTACCAGCTTCATTACAACAGCCATTTGTCTTTAAGGCCAAGCGGTTTCTCGCTTATATTGAATATAGGCGGAATCTGTGCGGCCTTGAATGAGGCGCCTCTCTTGAGCCTTACAATCTTTTCTACAACATCTTTGTCTGCACCCTCTGCAATTACCTGCTCAGGAGTCTTGCCGCCCTCCTGCATTGCATAAAGGATTGAATCCAGAACCGGATAGTCTGGAAGTGAGTCTGTATCTTTCTGCCCTTCCCTCAATTCTGCAGAAGGGGCTTTTGTAATTGTTGAAACCGGAATTACAATACCGTTGCGGTTAATGTAGTTTGCCAGTTCATATACTTCACATTTATAGAGATCTGCAATAACCATTGCGGCTCCTGCAAGATCTCCATACAATGTGCCGTATCCGGTGCTGAGCTCACTCTTGTTTGAAGTGTTGAGCAGCAGTGCACCGAATTTATTTGAATAGGCCATAAGGAGCGTACCCCTTATCCTGGCCTGAAGGTTCTCCTCAGCAACATTCCATTTGTTGTCGGGGCCAAAAACAGGTGCGAGTTCCTTCATGAACTTGTTCCAGATCTTTCCAATTGGAACAATGTCATAACTCATCTCAAGATTGTCTGCAAGATCCACAGCATCCTGCACGGAGTGTACTGTAGAGAACTCACTTGGCATAAGGAAACCGTGTACGTTCTCCTTCCCCAGAGCCTCTACTGCCAAAGCTGCCACAACGGCAGAATCTATTCCTCCCGACAGTCCCAGGCAAACCCTGGTTGCACCACAAGAGTGTACAAACTTGCGCAAACCCTCAACAAGGGTGTTGTGAACATCTTCTATCTGCAATTTTGGCGACAACATAATGCAATGTTTTTATTGTTAGAATACAAATGATCCGCTGATTGAAGTATCTGTGTAAACTTTGTTGATGATCTCTGCAAACAGCTCAGCAACAGAGATAACCTTAATCTTGGAGATATCCTGGCCCTCTTTCGCCCTCAATGGGATGGTATCGGTAACCACAAGCTCACAAAGCTCTGATTTTGAAATGTTCTCATAAGCAGCACCGCTCAATACAGGATGGGTAGCAACTGCTCTTACGCTAAGTGCACCTTTCTCCTTAAGCATATTTGCAGCTTTGCAAAGGGTACCTGCTGTATCTACCATGTCATCCACGATAACAACGTTTCTTCCCTCTACATCACCGATAGCTGTCATTGAGCCCACAACGTTTGCCCTCTCCCTTGATTTGTGGCATACGATAAGTGGACAACCCAAGCTTCTTGCATATGCATTTGCCCTTTTTGCACCACCCATATCTGGAGCAGCGATAGAAAGGTTCTCAATGTTGAGGCTTCTCAAGTAGTTTAGGAACAGGCCGCTTGCGTAAACGTGGTCGAACGGTACGTCAAAGAAGCCCTGGATCTGGTCTGCGTGGATATCAGCTGTCATTACGCGGTCGCAACCTGCAGCTGTAAGCATGTTTGCAACAAGTTTTGCTCCAATTGAAACTCTTGGACGGTCTTTTCTGTCCTGTCTTGCCCATCCGAAATAAGGCATTACAGCAACAACCTTGTATGCAGAAGCCCTTTTTGCGGCATCAATCATAAGAAGAAGCTCAAACAGGTTCTCTACAGGTGGGAAAGTAGACTGTACAATGAATACGGTAGCACCCCTTACGCTCTCGTCGAAAGCAGGCTGGAACTCACCGTCACTGAACACGTTAACGATAGATTTTCCCAAATCAAGTTTCAAATACTTTGCAATTTTCTCGGCAAGATACTGTGATCCTCTACATGAGAAAATTTTAATCACGTGATTATGATCCATAATATTATAGTGTATTTAAGATAGTTTGTATATACTCAAGCACTTCTTCCCTTCCAATGTGTTTCTCGGAAGAGGTTACAAATACAGGGGGGAGTTCCTCCCAGTATTTGAGCAGTTCCTTCTTGTTTGCCTCAATCTGCTTCTCCAGGGCAACTTTTCCCAACTTGTCACATTTTGTGAATATGATTGAGAAAGGGATTCCGGCAGCACCCAGGCTCAGAAGGAATTCCAGGTCTATCTTCTGTATGTCATGACGGCTGTCCAGAAGTACAAACAGCAGAGCCATCTCCTCGGAGTCGTTGATGAACTCATTTATCATCTTGTGGAGCTTTACCCTTGCCGTCTGTGATATTTTTGCATAGCCGTAGCCCGGAAGATCTACCAGGTACCACGAATCATTTATGAGGAAGTGGTTTACAAGGAGTGTCTTTCCGGGAGTTGCAGATGTCTTTGCCAACCCTTTATGGTTGCACAACGAGTTGATGAGGGATGATTTTCCCACATTCGACCTGCCTATAAAAGCGAACTCAGGGTGTTTGGCCTTTGGCTTGTCCTTAAGTTTCTGGCTGCTGCCCGCAAAGAGCGCCTTGGTGATTTTCATAAATGTTCCAATATTAGAATACAAAGGTACAATATTTTTTTGTACCTTGTGCGAAAAATCAGAGAATGGAAGAGAAGATGACGCTGCTGGATTTGCAGGAGAGGATAAAAAGGGGGATAGAGAGCGCTGTTCCCCCAGTTGCGTGGATTACAGCAGAGATAGGAGAATTGAACAGCCATTACAGCGGACACTGTTATCTTGATCTCATAGACTACAAGCAGGGGAGCCGGGGTGTTGCAGCCAAAGCGAGAGGAGTGATCTGGGCCAGTACTTTCAGGGTGCTCAAGCCATATTTTGAGACAACTGCCGGTGTGGCGCTTGCCAAGGGGCTAAATGTGCTGGTAAAGGTACAGGTGAGCTTTTCTCCCGTATACGGGCTGGCGCTCAATATATTGGATATAGACCCTTCATATACCGTAGGTGAGCTTGAACTCAAAAGGCAGCAGACCATTGCAAGGCTCAAGGAAGAGGGGTGTATGGATATGAACTCCCAGCTGACCCTTCCGGCTTTGCCAAGGAGAATTGCGGTGGTATCGTCCCATACCGCAGCAGGATACAGGGATTTCATGAAGCAGCTGCAGGGGAATGAGGGGGGATTCAAATTTTCAGTGGAACTGTTCCCTGCCCAGATGCAGGGTGATGATGCTCCGGCATCCATTGTTGCTGCCCTGGACCTTATTGCCCAAAGGGAGGATGAGTTTGATTCGGTGGTGATCATAAGGGGAGGCGGTGCGGCCATGGATCTGGTGTGCTTTGATGATTATACTCTGGCGTCAAATATAGCCCAGTTCCCTCTGCCGGTAATTACCGGTATAGGGCACGACCACGATTTCCATATTGCTGATATGGTTGCACATACCTGGCTGAAGACCCCTACGGCGGTGGCAGATTTCTTTATAGAGATTTTTTCTGCACAGGAGCAGTTCATAATGCATTTGTTTCAAAGAATTTCATTAACTTTAGCACATAAAATCTCAAATGAGCGACAGAGGCTCATGAGGCTGCATAACGGAATGTCGCGCAGTGTTGCGGACCTGTTGTCGGCGAGGAAGAAGGGGCTGGACCTGCTGCAGTTGAGGATTGATGCTGCAAGCCCTGCCAAAATGCTCGGGAAGGGGTTTGCAATTGTTGCAGTTGACGGGAAGAGGGCTCAGGTAGGGGATTTTGTGCCGGGGAGTACAGTAAAGGTTGTACTTGCAGACGGAAGTGTTGTGTTTACGGTGGGGGAGATAAGGGAAAAAATTGTCGGGAAGAAAAATTAAAGGATTATGGAGAAAAAATTGAGTTATGAAGAGGCTCTGGCCCAGTTGCAGGAGCTTGTTGAGGTGATTGAGAGGCCGGATGCGCAGATTGCAGGGGTGGAGAAGGAACTGAAGAGGGCCATGGAGCTGCTGGAGTTCTGCCGCAAGGAGCTCGATGGCTATGAAAATGATTTTAACAGGATTTTAAATAACGGACAGCTATGATATACAATACCGATACCTATTTGGAGCCGTACAGCAAGGCCATTAAAGGGAGACATGAGAGACTCCTTATCCGTAAGGGCGAGATTGCCGGTTTTGGCAAGAGGATTGCGGATGCCATAAACAACCATCTTTATTATGGTGTGCACAGGGTTGGTGACCATTGGGTGTTCAGGGAGTGGGCCCCAAATGCCACCTCCATTTATGTAAAGGGTGATTTCAACAACTGGCAGGTCAGCCCCGGCTACAGGATGACCAGCAAGGGGAACGGTGTGTGGGAGCTGGTTCTTCCAAAGAGGGCTGTAAAGCACGGGGACCTCTTCAAATGGCATATTTTCTGGGACGGCGGTGACGGTGAGAGGTTGCCTGCGTATGCAACAAGATGTGTGCAGGATCCTGTAACACACATGTTCTCAGCACAGGTGTGGGCACCTTCCCGACAATACAGGTGGAAGAACCCACGCGCTCCAAAAGTGGAGAATCCCCTTATATATGAGACACATATAGGTATGGCGGGAGAGGAGCCTGAAGTTGCAACATTCAAGAACTTTACAAAAAATGTATTGCCGAGGATTGCCAAACTGGGTTACAATACTGTTCAGATAATGGCGCTGCAGGAGCATCCTTACTACGGGTCGTTCGGATACCAGGTTTCAAACTTCTTTGCGTTGAGTTCCCGTTTCGGAACCCCTGAGGAGTTCAAGGAGCTGGTAGACAAGGCGCACAAGCTTGGCCTTGCGGTGATTATGGATATTGTACACTCCCATGCGGTAAAGAATGAGCTTGAGGGATTGAGCAATTTTGACGGTACATCTACACTATACTTCCATGCCGGTGATAAAGGGCTTCATCCTGCATGGGATACCCGCTGTTTTGATTACGGGAAGGATGAGACACTGTATTTTTTGCTCTCAAACTGCAAGTACTGGATGGAGGAGTACAATCTTGACGGCTTCCGTTTTGACGGCATAACCAGCATGCTTTACTGGGATCACGGCCTGGGGCGTGCCTTTGGCGGATATGAAGATTATTTCAACGGCAATGTGGATGTGGATGCCCTTGTATATCTTGGACTTGCAAATGACATGATAAAGGAGATACACCCCGATGCATTTACCATTGCGGAGGATATGAGCGGAATGCCTGGCCTTGCAGCACCTATCCATGAGGGGGGCTGGGGATTTGACTACCGTATGAGCATGGGTGTTCCCGACAACTGGATAAAATGGATAAAGGAGATTCCCGACGAGAACTGGAACGTGTGCGACATGTGGTGGCAGCTTACCAACAAGAGGGCAGATGAGAAGACAGTAAGCTATGCCGAGTGCCACGACCAGGCGATGGTGGGAGACAAGACCATAATTTTCCGCCTGATGGATGCACTCATGTACACCCATATGGATCTGGGAATGCAGAGCCTGGAGGTAGACAGGGCAATTGCGCTGCACAAGATGATAAGGCTTGTGACAATAGCCACTGCCGGCAACGGTTACCTCAACTTTATGGGCAACGAATTCGGACATCCGGAGTGGATTGATTTCCCAAGGGAGGGAAACAACTGGTCGCACCTGTACGCCAGAAGGCAGTGGAGCCTGGCCGACAGTCCGTTCCTCAGATACGGCAAGCTGCTTGCCTTTGACAGGAAGATGATTCACCTGTTCAGGGAGAACAATATCCTTGCATCCGCACCAATCTCCATATACAATGACGAGCCAAAACAGATACTGGTTATGGAGAGGGGTGAATTTGTGTTCGTATTCAACTTCAGCCCGTCCCAGTCATACTCCGATTACAGGGTAAATATCTTCGGCGGCGAGTATTCTATGGTCCTGGATACAGACTGGAAAGAATTTAACGGATTTGAAAGGAACCGTAAAAAACAGATACATTACACGCAGGAAGACAGCCAGGGCACGTTTTTGTCCCTTTACCTCCCTGCAAGGAGTGCGTTTGTCCTTAAACGTAAATTAGTTAAATAAAAATATTTGTTGTAATTTCGCGCGCAAAATATCTATACAACATATGGCATACTTGGAATTTAACAAAGAGGAGCTGGTAAACCTTGAGTATTCTTTGGAGCGTGAGATTCTGCTCAGCAACAGGGCAGGAGGTTACGTGAACACCACTATAGTGGGTTGCAACACCAGAAAATACCATGGCTTGCTTGTAGTTCCAATTGAGAATTTTGGAGGAGACAAACACATTCTTCTCTCTACATTGCACGAGTCACTTATCCAGCATGGTCAGAGTTTCAACCTGGGCATTACATCATACGGTGATGTATATGAGCCAAGGGGACACAAATATATTGTAGACTTTGAGATGGACTATGCTTCAACCATCACATACAGGGTTGGAGGCATGAAGTTCAGCAAGACCATAATGTTCCTCAGGGATACAGAGGAGGTTCTTGTAAAATATACACTTCTTGAGGCACATTCCCCTACAACGCTAAGAATCAAACCTTTCTTGGCATACAGGAATATCCACGCCCTTACAGCTGCCAATACATCTGCAAATACCAGATATACAGCAGTTGACAACGGTGTGGCATTCAACCTTTATGAAGGCTTCCCTACACTTAACCTCCAGTTGAACAAGAAGAACGACTGGATTGCTTCACCAGACTGGTACAAGGGAATTACCTACAAGGAGGAGAGCAGAAGGGGCTTTGAGTGCAAGGAGGACCTTTTTGTTCCGGGTTATTTTGAGTTGCCTATAAAGAAAGGCGAGAGCATTATCCTTTCTGCTTCTACAGGAGAGGCTGTACCTGCAAAATCATTGAAGGGAAGATTTGAGAAAGAGGTTCTGAAGAGGGACAACACCAGAAGCAACTACGAGGCTTGCCTTAAACTTGCTGCCGGACAGTTTGTTATTAAACATGCAGGCGAATACAGCGTATGTTCGGGATATTCTTGGGATTATGAGAGCTTGAGGGAGTCGTTCATTGCACTTCCGGGCCTTACCCTATATAATAATGGTGATGCAGAGAGATTTGAGAAAGTGATTGACAGCACCATCAAACGTTACAGGGATACAATGTTGCTTGAGTCAGATACTCCCGACAGCGGCTTGTGGTTCATCAGAGCCATCCAGCAGTATGTGGACTGGGGCGCAGATGCTTCTGCCGTATGGAAGAAGTACGGAAAATGGTTGGTAGATATTATTGAGTCTTTCCTCGGCAATGCCAGAGCCAGTGTAAGGCTTCACGAGAACGGCCTTTTGTGGGCGCAGAAATATGGTGTTGCCCTTACATGGATGAATACATATGTAGACGGCAGACCGGTAAGCGAGAGACCTGGTTACCAGGTTGAGGTTAATGCCCTTTGGTACAATGCATTGTGCTTTGTAAGGGATTTGGACCTCAAGTTCGGTAAAGGAAAGCTTGTACAGAAAACAGACAATATAATAGGTAAGATAAGGGAGAATTACACAAGGGTATTCTGGTGTGAGGAGAGAAACCACCTTGCAGACTACGTTGATGAGAACGGCCAGAATGTCTTTACAAGACCTAACCAGCTGATTGCATGCTGCGTGAAATATTCTCCACTTGATGATGAGGCCAAGATGGCTGTCCTTACTGCAGTTAAGAGAGAACTTCTTACAGTAAGGGGTATCAGGTCATTGTCTCCTAAGAATCCTCTTTACAGAGGTGTTTATGAGGGTGACCAGGGCAGCAGGGACATTGCCCACTTCAACGGTTGTGCATTCCCTTGGCTTCTTGCTCCATATATTGAGGCAAACCTTGCCCTTACAGGCAAGAGCTTTGTGAGAAAGGCAAAGGAGCTGCTTGATGCATTTGAGGAGGATATGGCTATCCACGGTATAGGTTCTGTGGCAGAGATTTATGACGGAGACCCTTCACACAGGCCTCACGGATGTATCTCATCTGCAATAAGTGTTGCAGAGATAGTTAGAGCAAAGAGCATGTTGAACAGAATAAAAAAGTAAAGAGATGAAAGTTTTGATGTTTGGTTGGGAGTTCCCTCCCCATATTGCCGGTGGATTGGGTACTGCATGTTACGGACTAACAAAAGGTCTTGCTAAACATGATGTGGAGGTTCTGTTCGTTATGCCTTCAGCATCGGGTGATGAGGACCAGAGCGCTGTGAAGATTATCAATGCCAGTGACATTTCAGTGGCAGAGGTTTGGGGAAAGACAGATATCAGCAGACTGGAGAGCTTTTTGGACAAAGTAAGTTTCTTCAAGGTATCGTCGGGACTAGTACCTTATATAGATCCTGAGATGTTCTCTTCCATGGTTGAGTCTACAGAGCAGAGAAACCGTTGGGAGGAGTTTGAGCAGTTCAAGATCCATTATGGGGGAAAATACAAATTCTCGGGCAAGTACGGTGCAAACCTTATGGAGGAGGTGCAGAGATATGCAATGGTTGCAAGTGCAATCGCCCTTGAGAATGATTTTGATGTTATCCACGCACATGACTGGTTGACATATGCTGCCGGTATTGCTGCCAAGAAGATATCGGGAAAACCGCTTGTTATCCACGTTCACGCAACTTCGTTTGACCGTGCGAGTGACAATGCCATTGATACAAGGGTATTTGCCCTTGAGAAGATGGGTATGGAGGCTGCAGACAAGATTATGGCAGTAAGTAACCTTACCAGAAATATAGTTATCAACAAATACGGAATTGATCCTTCAAAGGTTGTGGCTGTGCATAATGCAGTTGACTTTGACGAGTTCAAGCAGATGGAGGTTAAAAGGGGTGTAGATGACAAGATTGTTACATTCCTTGGCCGTATCACCTACCAGAAGGGACCTGAGTATTTCATTGAGGCTGCCAACAAGGTGCTTCAGAAATGCGATAATGTGAGGTTTGTAATGGCAGGTAACGGTGACCTTATGAACAGGTCCATCAGACGTGTTGCAAAACTTGGCATTGCAGACAAGTTCCACTTTACCGGTTTCTTGCGCGGTGACGATGTGAAGAAGATGTTTGCATATTCAGATGTGTACATAATGCCTTCTGTTTCAGAGCCGTTCGGTATTTCTCCATTGGAGGCAATGAAATCCAATGTGCCAAGTATCATTTCAAAACAGTCCGGTGTTGCAGAGGTTCTTGATTATGCAATCAAGACAGACTTCTGGGATATTGATGCTATGGCTGATGCAATTTACGGCTTGCTCAAATATCCTGCATTGGCATCAATGAGTGCAAAATGCGGTGTTGAGGAGGTAAACAACCTTAAATGGGAGAATGCTGCCCTTAAGATGATTGATGTTTACCAGGAAGCAATTGATAACTTAAAATAGTAACAGATAAAAAATTTAACATATATGGAAAAGTCACTTTGTCTTTATTTTCAGGTGCATCAGCCAGACAGGCTAAGATTGTACAGATTCTTTGATATAGGCAATGATTCTCAGTATTTTGATGAGTTTGCCAACAGAACAATCCTTAAAAGGATAGCACAGCGTTGTTACCTTCCTATGAATGAGCTCATTTATGAGCTTATCCAGAAGCACGGCAAGAACTTCAAGGTTGCGTTCTCAATTTCAGGTGCTGCTTTGGAGCAGTTTGAGCAGTATGCTCCTGAGGTTTTGGAGAGCTTCAAGAAACTTGCCTCTACAAAATGTGTTGAGTTCCTGGCAGAGACTTATTCCCACAGCCTTGCTTCCCTTAAATCTGAGAAAGAGTTCAAGAACCAGGTTAAGGAGCATAGCGCAGCAATAAAGAAGCACTTTGGTGTAAAACCAAAAACTTTCAGAAATACTGAGCTTATATATTCAGATACAATTGGTGAGACAGTTGCAGCTATGGGCTTCAATACCATGCTTACCGAGGGTGCAAAGCACATTCTTGGTTGGAAGAGCCCTAACTTCCTGTATACAAATGCAATCAATCCCAAGTTGAAACTTCTTTTGAAGAACTTCAATCTAAGTGATGACATTGCTTTCAGATTTGCCGGCAACAATGTTACCAGCGACCAGTATGCGGCATGGTTGGCTGAGTCTGCAAAAGATGCGGATATCATCAACCTGTTCATGGACTACGAGACTTTTGGTGAGCACCAGAAAGCTTCAACAGGTATCTTTGAGTTCATGAGAGCCCTTCCAGATGCTGTATTGGCAAATACAGAGCTCAAGTTCTGTACCCCAGCTGAGGCAGCAGCAATGCACCAGCCTGTAGCTCCACTTCATGTTCCATACGCAATTTCATGGGCAGATGAGGAGAGGGATACAAGTGCATGGTTGGGTAACGAGTTGCAGAACGAGGCATTTGAGAAACTTTACTCTTTGGAGAAAGGTGTAATGGCAGCCAAAGATGAGGAACTTCTTGCAGACTTCAGAAAATTGCAGGAGAGTGACCATTTCTATTATATGTGTACAAAATTCTTCTCGGATGGTGCGGTTCATAAATACTTTAACCCATATGACACCCCATACGAGGCATTCATCAACTATATGAATGTTTTGAGTGATTTTGCACTAAGAGTTGAAAAGAAAAATAACAAACCTAAAAAGAAATAAATTAATATTAAAAGTGCGATGAATTTGACTCAAAAGGACAAGCCAATTGCCCTTTTGAGTCAAATTTGAGTTAAAAAAGGAAACGAACGATGGCGTATCAGAAATTTACTGTAAATGCTCCCGAGTGGAGAACCCTTCTAATTAACAAGGACCTTCCTACAAAGCTTAAACATCTGGATACCATTTCAAAGAACTTGTGGTGGTGCTGGAACCAGGATGCAATTGAGTTGTTCCAGATGGTTGACGCAGAGTTGTGGCAGTTGGCAAACGGCAACCCTATTGCATTGTTGGATATGGTTGACCTTAAAAGATACAAAGAGCTTGCTGCAGATGAGGCTTTCCTTGCAAAGCTTGACTCTGTTTACAAGAACTTCAAGAAATATATGGATGGCAAATCAAAATCTGTAACTCCAGAGATTTCATATTTCTGTATGGAGTACGGTTTGGATACATCCTTGAAAATCTACTCAGGCGGTTTGGGTATCCTTGCAGGTGACTACCTTAAAGAGGCAAGTGACATGAACGTTAACATGAATGCTGTGGGCTTCCTGTACAAATACGGTTATTTCACCCAGCAGCTTTCTGCACAGGGTGAGCAGGTTGCAAACTACGATCCACAGGATTTCACCAAAACTCCTGCTACTCCTGTAATGGATGAGAACAACAACTGGGTTACAATTTCTGTAGCATTCCCTGGCAGAAACATCTATGCAAGAGTATGGAAAGTTGCAGTTGGTAGAATTGACCTTTACCTTTTGGATTCTGACATTGACCAGAACCTTCCTGAGGACAGATGCGTTACCCACCAGCTTTACGGTGGTGACTGGGAGAACCGTTTGAAACAGGAGCTGCTTCTTGGTATTGGCGGTATCAGGGCTTTGAGAGCTTTGGGCATTGATTCTGAGGTATATCACTGCAATGAGGGTCACGCTGCATTCATTGGCCTTGAGAGAATAAGGGAGTATGTACAGAACAAGGGCCTTTCATTTGCTGAGGCTTTGGAGGTAGTAAGAGCTTCATCACTTTACACTACACATACACCAGTTGCAGCAGGTCACGATGCATTCCCTGAGGACATGCTGAGAACATACATTTCACACTACCCAGGCAGACTTAACATAGACTGGACAACCCTAATGGCTCTTGGTAAGATTGATCCATACAACCAGAGCGAGAGATTCTCAATGAGTAATCTTGCTGCAAACCTTAGCCAGGAGGTTAACGGTGTGAGCTGGTTGCACGGTAAAGTTAGCCAGGATATCCTTGGCAACTTGTGGCCAGGTTACTTGCCTGAGGAGTTGCACGTAGGTTACGTAACTAACGGTGTACACTATCCAACCTGGACAGCTCCAGAGTGGAAAGAGGTTCACGCTGAGGTATTTGGTGAGGAGTTCAAGACACACCACTACGACAAGAGCTGTTTCAACGGTATCCGCAAGGTTGCTGACGAGACAATCTGGGGTATCAGAACTGCCCTCAAATCAAAATTGATTGCAAAGGTTAAGGAGGTTATCTCAAACCCTGCAGCAGCAAACCACTACTCTCCTGCACAGATTGTTAAAATTAAGGAGACTTTGAGGGACGATGTACTTACAATCGGTTTCGCAAGACGTTTCGCTACATATAAGAGAGCTCACCTGTTGTTCAGAAATCTTGACAGACTTAACGAGATTGTGAACAATCCTGAGCATCCTGTACAGTTCCTTTTTGCAGGTAAGGCACACCCTGCAGACAAACCTGGCCAGGATCTTATCAAACACATTGTAGAGGTTTCAAAGATGCCTCAGTTCATTGGAAAGATTGTGTTTGTTCCTAACTACGACATTACAATTGCAAAACACCTTGTTCAGGGTGTTGATATCTGGATGAATACCCCTACCAGACCTCTTGAGGCTTCAGGTACATCTGGAGAGAAAGCTGTAATGAACGGTGTAATGCACTTCTCTGTCCTTGACGGATGGTGGGTTGAAGGTTACAAGGAGGGCGCAGGCTGGATGCTTCCTATGGAGAGATCATACGACAACCAGGGCTTCCAGGATGAGCTTGATGCAGCAACAATCTACAACATCATTGAGGGTGAGATTGCTCCAATGTACTATGACAAGGACGAGAAAGGAATTTCAAGCCCTTGGATTGAGACCATCAAGAACTGTGTGGCAAATGTTGCATGCAACTTTACTACCAACAGGATGATGGAGGATTACATCAGACAGTACTATGTTCCACTTGCCAAGAGATCTTCAAAGATGGTAGCAAAAGAGTTTGCAATGGCTAAGGAGATTGCACAGTGGAAAGACAAGATGAGAGGCGGATGGCATAACATTGAGGTAGTTTCTGCTTCAAATGTAGACAACGTATCAGGTGCATTGTTGCTCAACAATGAGTACAAGGCAGAGATCTCTTTGAGAGTTGGTGATATTGACCCTCAGGATTTGGGTATTGAGCTGTTGTTGGCTGAGCCTAACAAGAAAGGCAAATTGTGCATCAAGGAGGTATTTGAGTACAAGTTCAAGGAGTGCACAGACGGTGTTGCTACCTACAAATGCAAGATTGTTCCAGACAAGACCGGTGCATACCAGAGCGCACTTAGAATGTATGCTAAGAACAAACAGCTTCCTCACAGACAAGATTTTGAGTTGGTAAGATGGTTGTAGCAGCAACAGGCTTCTTTGACGGCGTACATAAAGGACACAAAAAAGTTCTTTCTCTCTTGTGCGACATTGCCGCACAGGAGGGGAAGAAAAGTGCGGTTATAACTTTTTGGCCTCACCCGAGGAATGTATTGCAGCAGCAGGCCTATAGCCTGAGGCTCCTTACTACCATTGAGGAGAAAAAGGCTCTTGTAAAAGGATTGGGGGTGAACAAGTTCATCACCATTCCTTTCTGCAAGGAGTTCAGCCGCAATACAACACGCGAGTTCCTGAAGGACTACCTTAAGGACAAATACGGCGTTTCAACCCTTATAATAGGTTATGACCACCGTTTCGGACACGACAAAGTGTCGCACGAGGAGATGATGGCCATGGCCCAGGAGCTTGGAATAAGGATAATTAAGGTAAGTGAATTCATTCAGGACGAGAATGTGATAAGTTCCACCAAGATAAGGAACTTGTTGCAGGAGGGCAATGTGGAGAAGGCAAACGATTTCCTTGGCTACAGATACGGCCTCAAGGGAGTTGTGGTTTCTGGGCAGAAGGTGGGAAGGACAATAGGTTTCCCTACTGCCAACATGAAACTTTATGAGCCTTTGAAACTTGTACCGGCGGACGGCGTGTATTGTGTATATGTTGAGGTGTTGGGTAAGGTATATATAGGCATTTGCAATATAGGTACCAGACCAACGGTAGGAGAGAGCAACGAAAGGACCATAGAGACCCATATCCTCAATTTTGAGGAGGACATTTATGGCCTGGACATAAAGATTGAATTTGTGGGGAGCATAAGGGCGGAGAAGAAGTTTCCGTCACTGGATGCGTTGAAGGAGCAATTGCAGAAAGACAAGGATTTTGCACAATCACTCCTTAAAGACAAGGTAATAAGGAAATTAAGATAAATACTTCTGTTATGGTACACCTGGATTCAGATCTTCTCGGTATTTTGTTGGCATTGCTTACTTTTGTTGTGCCTGTAATTACAAGCTTTAAAGAGGCCAAAAAGAAAAAGGCAAGGCAGCAGCAGGAGATTGTACCGGATGAACATATAGCAGAAGAGTCGGATGATCTGGAAGAGATGTTCAATGTCCTTTTGGGAAAACAGAAGGAGGAGTTGGAGCAGGACCCGGATGATGCATGGGTACAGGAGGTTGCTGAAGTTGTTCAGGAGCCGGAGGTTGCAGAGGTTGTGGAAACTCAGCGGCCCGCAGCCGCAGAACTTGAGAAAAATGAGCCCTTTACAGAGGGTACCAGTGCAGTAGCGCAGGCATATCAGCCTTCTGTTGAGCCTGTTGCTGAAATGGGACCTGAAGCTGAAGGGAAGGCTGTCCCTTCCATAAAGGACAAGTTTAGGAACAATCCCAAGGATGCGGTAATAATGGGAGAAATCCTTAAGCCAAAGTTTAAGGAATATTAGTGTAAATTAGATTTTTATATTATCTTTGCAAAAGAGGAAGGGTCCCGAATTAATCGGGATTCTTTTTAATTTTTTATATAATTATGTCAGGAAAAGTACATTATTTCACAGAGGAAGGTCTGGAGAAGGTGAAGGCTGAATTGGCCCACATGATTTCTGTAGAGAGACCTGCCATTTCAAAAGCCATTGCTGAGGCAAGGGATAAAGGTGATTTGTCGGAGAATGCGGAGTATGATGCTGCCAGAGAGGCACAGGGCCTTTTGGAGTTGAAAATTTCCCAGTTGCAGGATATCATTGCAAACGCACGTGTAATTGACGAGTCAAAAATCAATACAGACCAGGTGCAGCTGCTCAACAAGGTGAAGATCAAGAACCTTGCAAACGGTGCCATTATGGAGTACACCATTGTTGGTGAGAGCGAGGCAAACCTCAAGGAGGGCAAGCTTGCTGCACAGACACCTATCGGGAAGGCCCTTATAGGTAAAAAGAAAGGTGATGTTGTGGAGGTTAATGTTCCAAGCGGCATCATCAAATTTGAGATTATGGACATTTCAATCTAATTGCAATGGCTTCAATTTTTACCAGAATTGTAAATGGCGAGATTCCATCCTACAAAGTTGCTGAGGATGAGAATTACTATGCATTTTTGGATATCAATCCGCTTGCAAAAGGGCATACTTTGGTAATCCCTAAACTTGAGGAGGATTACATTTTCAACCTCCCTGCCGAGACCTATACCGGCTTGTGGGCATTTGCAAACAAGGTGGCAAAAGCCATTGACATTGCAGTACCGAGCAAGAGGGTAGGAGTGGCCGTATTGGGAATGGAGGTGCCTCATGCGCATATCCATCTTGTACCATTGCAGAGTGAGCAGGACCTCGATTTCAGAAAAGAGAAGGTAACCCTTACTCCCGACGAATTTAAAGCAACAGCAGAGAGCATTTCAAAAGCATTTTCAACATTGTAACATATGAAAAGAGCATTTATAATGGGTCTGGCAGCCCTTATGGCAGTAGCCTGTACCAAAAACAAAGAGGCAGCAGTAACTGCAACCATTGAGGGTGGAGCAGAGAAAGAGATAGTTGTAGCGCAGCTTGCAGTAAGCCAGATGCGTATTGTAGATACCCTTAAGGCAGATGCGCAGGGTGTGGCAAAAGGCAAGATTGCAATGGCTGAGGATGCCCCTAACTTCTACTATCTTGTATATAACGGAAACAGGGTTGCATCACTTATCCTAAAACCCGGTGACAAAGTATCCGTAAAGGCTGATACATTGGGTAAAAATGTAACAATTGAGGGTTCTGAGGAGTCTGTACTTTTGCAGAAATACCAGAAGGACCTTGCTGCTGTAAGCGCTGAGTTTGCAGCATTGTCCCAGAAAATGGCGGCAGCAGTAGATGCAAACGAGAGAAACCTTGCTTTGGAGCTTAACCAGCAGTTGAGCAAACTGTATGTAAAACACAGGCAGAACACAATAAAGATGATTATGGAGAACCCATATTCATTTGCAAACGTTCAGGCTTTGTACCAGAGCATAGACAATGCATTGCCTGTATTCTCTGCGGAGAACGATTACCTCCTTGCACAGAGGGTACACGACTCATTGGCAGTAAAATACCCTAACTCTGTATATTTGAAATCGTTGATGAGCGATATCAAACAGCGCCAGAACGCATCTGCATTGGCAGACCAGATTTCAAAGGCAGAGGAGACCTCATTCCCTAACCTCATTCTTCCCGACATCAATGCAAAAATGGTAGAGTTGAAGAGCCTTGAGGGAAAACCTTTCATCCTCATGTTCTGGACCATCTCTGAGGCAAGCCAGAAAATGTTCAACAACGACCTTAAGGAGCTTTACAAAAAATACAGCAGCAGCGGCCTTGAGGTATATCAGGTAAGCATGGATGCAGACAAGACAGCTTGGGCTACTGCAGTTAAGGAGCAGCAGCTTCCTTGGATAAGTGTTTGTGACGGCAAGGCAGGCATGTCACCTGCAGCAATTGCCTACAATGTTGCAACCGTTCCAACAATGTTTGTATTTGACAGAAACGGAGACATGGTTGCACGCGGAAACCTTACCAACCGTGCAGAGCTTGAGGCAGCAATAAAGAAGGCTGTGAAATAGCTGTAATTGAAACAGGATAAAAAAAATTGGAAGTCTCAAAATGGGACTTCCAATTTTTTTTATTTTGCAATTATAGCAGCTTCTTTGGCTTGCCTGCTACAAAGTCCTTGAGGTAGAAAGGCTCAAAGTAGGCGCTGTCCTCAAATTCCTGTGCATCAAGTTTGGCTGCGGCAATTACCCTCATGCCGTTTGCGTGCGGCTGCTGTGGGGCGAAGAAGGCATTAGGATTGCTCTCCACAAGAGGTTTGAACTTTTCTGCCCCGTTGCCGTTGAAAAGTACAGGGCCTGCGGCAAGTTCCTCTGCGTATGAGTTCTCATCAAGGATCCTGGCCTCTATAGGGGTGAGCTGTTCCCCTTTTGAGTTGAAGTTTGCGGTATATACTTCCATCCTGCGGGCATCAATCATCGGGACAACAAGGAAATCACCTGTTCCGGTGTAGAGGTTGTTGTCCAATGCCAGTTGGGTGATGGTGGCAAGGGTGCATACTGAGATAAGGGGTTTGCCTGCTCCGTAGCATAGACCTTTGGCGCAGGATACTCCAACCCTCAGACCTGTGTATGAGCCGGGGCCCTTGCTTACTGCAACGGCAGCGCAGTCATCCATTGTTATGCCGTTTTCCTTTAGGATATCAGTTACGTAACCGCCTATTACCGATGCGTGGGCTTTTGGCTCGTCTATGTATTTCTCGGCAATTGTTGATCCGTTTTTTGTGAGGGCAACTGAGCATGCGTCTGTTGCGGTTTCTATAAGAAGTATATATTTGTCCATCTCTGTTTTTTTTACATTACTGTTACTCTTGCACCTTGTGAGAGCTCTTTGCTTATGGCACTGTATGGTGCAGTTACAATGCGGGCAGTTGTATCCAGTCCTTTGGTAACCTCAATGTGGTTCATGTCCTGGATTCCTGTCTCTATGGCGTGAACCTTTACGGTTTTGCTCTGGCTGTCATATAAGAACACTTTCTGTACAACCCCGTCAATCATATCCAGTGAATCGGAGAGCCCTTTTCTGGTTGTTATGGCCTGGAGAGGGATCTTTATCACATTGTCCCTTTTTGCTGTCTGTATTGAGACGGATGCGCTCATTCCCGGCCTTAGAGGAATATTCCCTTTTGTGCTCAGATCCCTATAGGATTCAGGCAGGATATTTACCTTTACCTCAAAATTGGTAACCTGGTCTGCTGTTACCGCTGTACCCGAGTTCTTGGATGAGTTGGCCACCTGGGTAACCACACCCTTGAATTTTCTGTTGGGGTATGCATCTATCTCAATGGATGCGGTATCACCGGCTGCAAGACGTATGATGTCTATCTCGTTTACATCAACCAGTACCTCCATGCGGTTGAGGTCTGCTATCCTGAGCATCTCCGTTCCTGCCATTTGGGTAGTTCCAACCACGCGCTCGCCAATCTCTACGCTTAATTTTGAGATGGTGCCGCTCATTGGTGCGTAAATATTTGTCTTTACAAGATTCTCCTGCGCCTCCTTGAGGGATGCCTCTGCACTCTTTACGTTGAATTCAGCTGCCTTCAGCTGGCTTTTTGCAATCTCATACTCAGCCTGCGACTTCTCAAAATCTGACAGGGATATAGTATGTTTCTTGTAGAGTGAGACATTCCTGTTGTATGTGAGTTCAGTTTGCCTGAACTGTGCCTCCTGCTGCAGGTACTGGGCTTTTATGGCATTGAGCGAGGCCTCAGCCCTGTCCCTTGCGGAGATGTATACATCCTGTTTTATCTGAATTATAAGATCTCCTTTTGTTACTGCATCCCCCTCCTGGAAGTTGAGCTTTATAATCTCACCGGATACATCGGGGCTTATCTTCACCTCGGTAACAGGCTGTATCTTTCCGTTGGCGGGGATAGTTTCCACTATGGTCCCCGTTGCAGGTGATGCAACCGTAACCGCAATCCCTTCCGGCTGCTTGTTGCGCCCTATAGCTATAAGTATTACAATGAGAAGCGCTGCTGCAACCGGCACCAGCCTGTTCCTTTTAGTTTTCTGTTTCAACATAACCGTTCCTGTAGTAATCCATTATTTTCTGTTGGAAAATATATTGGTATTTGCTCTGCAAATATTCAGATTCTGCCTTAAATAGGTTTGTCTTGGCGGTAGAGTAATCTGTACCGTTCAACAGACCCAGATTGAATTTTTCTGTGGTATAATTGAACGATTCCCTTGCTGCCTCCACATTGCTTGCAGCCGCTTCCATCCTGCCGTGGCTTGCCATAGCCTCATTATAGGCAAGCTGTATCTCCTTCTCCAGTTCCTGCACTGCAATTCCAACCCCAATCTCCGAGCTTTTCACATTGCTCCTTGCATTCTTTATTGCGGTGTTTGTACGTCTGTTGTTGAAGATGGGGATACTCAGGCCAAAACCCAATGAAGGGTTGCGGTTGTTGTCGAACTGTGTGAACAGTGGAGTATCCTGGTTGTCGCTGTAGTATGTACCGTATCCCGCATTCAATGATATTGTAGGGAGTGCTGCCCCTTTCTGTATCTTGTACTGCAGTTTGCTCAGTTCCAGCTCAAGTTCGGCTTTCCTTATCCTTGGGAGCGATTTCGCACTGGCAAGCAGTTCTTCCAGGTTTTCATCTTTCCACTCCAGTGAAACATTTTCCAATGAAGGGTCTTCTATTTCAAACTCAGTACCTGCAGGGAGATTCAGCAGCTGTGCCAGCTCCAGAAGGGCGCTCCTGCAGTTGTTGCGGGCGGTGACAAGCTGCAGGTTCTCGTTTGCAAGCTGTGATTTCACCTCAAGCAGTGAACTGTAAGTCTGCTGCCCTGCATCAACCAGCTCCTGTGTCCTGGCAACCTGGGCCTCCACATTCCTGTAGCTCTGCTGAGCACTTTTTTCAATTTCTGTACAAAGGAGCACCTGCAGGTACCCTTTGGCAATTGAGATGGAGATGTTGTCCTTGAGGTTCTCTATGTTTGCCCTTGTTATCTCAAGCTGCTTGGCATTGCTTTTTATGTTGTTCTGCTTTCTCATGCCCTCAAAAAGGGGGAGGGAAGAAGAGAGGTTTGCAGATGAACTTTGGGATAGCTTGTTCTCCACTATTTCAAGATCGTTGAGGTTTACGGAGCGTCCCCAGCTCATGTTATAGCCTACAGAGGCATTGAGTGTGGGAAAAAACTCCAGTTTTGCAGCCTTCAGGTTATTGTCTGCCTGTTCCTGGGAGAGTTCCATCTGCTTTACCTGCAGATTGTTTTCCTGTGCGTGGCGTATGCACTGCTCCAATGACCATTTCTGCTGTGCAACAGCAAATTGGCACAGCAGCAGGGCGATGCAAACCATAAGTATCTTTCCAGGATTTCCCATAATCTCAAATCTCTTGCAAATTGGTTACAAATATAGTAAAAGAGGGGCACGAAACTCCAAGTGCCCCCCATAAAATAAAAGTTACTTGGCCAATGCTGCAGGATTGGTAAGCAGTTTCCGGAATCTGCCTATCATATATATTGCTTTTGCAATGCTTCCTATAAGTTCTGCAATGAACTCAACCAGTTCTGCAGTCTGTCTGTCCTTGCCTCCAAATACACTTGATGCACAAACAGTGCCAATTTCAACAAATGAATCCATAATCCCTCCTTTTAAAAATTGTTCCAACCCTTTTTCAACCCGCGGATAATCTCCTTGTGGTACTCTTTAATGAATCTGATGATGTTCTGGAAGCATTTGCCCAGATCAAATTCGCAGGCCATTGCCGCTCCACCCATTACAAACTGCAATTCACTTGCACAACAATCTGTAAATTTCTTCTCTTTCATAATAAAACCTTTTTACCCTACCGATAAGTGCTGCGTAGGTTACCACTTTGAGTCAACTCAATTTATAGAAACAACGTTGTCTGTCAAAATCCTGCTCTCCTGCCTGTGGGAGATGTAAATGACGGTTTTGCCCCCGTTCCTGAGCGAGTTCATGCACTGCGCAACAATCTCTTCCCCCTCTGCGTTCAAGGATGCGGTAGCCTCATCAAAAATGTATATCCTTGCCTTCTTGTACAGAGCCCTTGCCAGGCATATTTTCTGGCTTTCTCCTCCCGACAATCTTTTACCTCCGTTCCCCACTCTGGTGAGTAGCCCCTGCGGAAGCCTCTCCAGCATCCCTTCCATCCCCACAGATGAACATACCTGCATTACCCTGTTTATGTCGGGAGTATCCTCCCATAATGTAATGTTCTCCAGGATGTTCCCGTCCAGCAGCTGCGGGTGCTGTTCCACATACGAGACCATATCCCTCCATTTGCTGCCGTTGAACTGCCTGATGTTTATGCCGGCAAAGCTGATGGTTCCTCCGGTTGGTACAAAGTCGCCCATGATCAGTTGAAGGAGGGTGCTCTTGCCGCATCCGTTCACCCCCTCAATGCGGGTGATCTTGCCGGCTTTAATTGTGGCATCCAATCCGTTGAACAGCGGTTCCCTTCCGGGGTATCTGAAATGGAGTGACTTTATGTTTATATCTCCGTACATCTCCTGTGGCGAGAGGCTGCCTCCGGTAGAATCCGCTTCCTCCAGGGAAAGTATCTCAAATATCCTTTCGTACGCAACCCTGGCTTTTGCAATTGTATTGCTTGCTCCAACTAGTTCATTTACAGGAATGGTAAAGAATGAACTTAGGGAGTAGAATCCTACAAGTTCACCCAATGTCATTTCCCCTTTGAGCACAGCCCATGTGCCGGCAGACAATACTATGCATATGAGCATCTTTGACACCCCCTCCAGCAGGGTTTCCAGCAGGTTCACCGCTTGGGAGGATTGCTGGAGTGTGGCGGCCAGTTCTGTCTGCCTGGCTCCAATGGCCTCAGCCGCAATGTGCCCGCAGTTATAATGTCTAAGGGTGGATGCAAAAGGGATGCTTCCTATTAGGGTGCTCTCAAACCTGGCACCGGCTGTTGCCACCATCTTCCCGTACTTTGTGTTTATTCTTCCCGACATTTTATAGATAATCCAGTAAAGGGGGACGAACAGTGCTGCAAAAACAGCAAGGTGCCGGTTGTATACGAACATTATTGCAACTGCCCCCAATACGGTAATGAGGCTTGTGGCTATGCTTATTATCCCTCCGGTGACGAATGACCTTATGAGGTATATGTCATCTGTGCGGGAGGAGATGTCTCCAGCTGTATAGTTGTCAAAGAATTCCAGGGGAAGCCTGAACAGTTTCCTTGTATATGAGGCAACAAGTGAGCACTCGGTTCCTATGCTGCACCTTATGAGGTATCCGGCAGCCCTGTATCCGGCATACATGGATGCAAACATAAGGATAACGGCAAGGGTTGAGACAGCAGCAAGCATGGGCATATCCCTTTTGGGGACAATGTTGTCTACAATCTGCTGGAGCAGGAGCGTTGTGCATACCGATGCTGCTGTACAGAAGGCGGTTGCGGCAAGTGTGAGGAGCAGCTCCCGGATATTACCCATAGCCAGAGGCTTGAGGGCTGCCCATTTGTTGGGGCCTTCACTCCTGTGTACCAATGCTGTATCCGGGGAGAGGGTGATGATATATCCTGTCCATTTGCTTTTGAATTCAGCCAGCGGCACCTTTTCCAGTTTCCCTGTAGCCGGATCCATTATCTTGAGGAATTTTGCCCCTGTGCCGTAGATTACAATGTAGTGCAGATAATCCCCGTCATCCTTTATATGGGCAATGGCAGGGAGGGGAAGATCCTTGAGGGGTGCGGTATCCCTCTCCTTGTTGAACAATCCTTTGGCGTGGAGCCCTATTTTGGCTGCTCCATCAATTATCCCCTGTATGGAAATGCCCTCCGGTGTGCATCCGCAAAGCATCCTTAAATTTGCAAGTGAGCGGTGGATGCCCCAGTATGCGGCAACTGAGGCAAGACAAGCTGCACCGCAGTCGTATCTGTAGTGTTGCCTTACCTTTATTTTACCCGGAAGGAGAGCCCAATGTGGGGATTCCTCCAGCTGCGCGATTGTTGATGAAAACAGTGCCATACCAATGCCATTTCTGCAAAAATGGAAAGGTAAATCCTATTTTCCCAGCAATAGGGTAAATTTATCCTGAGAATTTTTTTTAAGAAAAATATTTTTGCAAAAAAGGGAAAAATTCCTTGGCGAAATCGGCAAGGAAGCCATATCCCCTCGATTCTGCAAGAAAATCTTTTGGAATGATGTCAAATGTTCCGTTGATCCAGTTTATTGCACAAACGGCCACGCTGAGTATAATTATTGCCTTCATTGCGCCAAAGAGAAATCCTAGGATGCGGTTGAGCCATCCCATCATTGTGAGCTTTATTATGCTTTCTATCCCCTTCCCGATGAAATGGGCAAGGATTACCACAATTAT
>JAFOER010000080.1 GCA_017380095.1 Bacteroidales bacterium | reverse complement strand
TTGAAAGATGCCTTGTAAGCTGCATACAAACCTGCAAGTCCGCTACCAACAACTATGTAATCAAACTTCTGCATTTTAGTTTGGGTAAATTTGAACAAATTTACCATTTTTTTTGTATCCGCATACACTTGAATACGGAAATTTTCACATCACCCCGCAATTAGACATCAATTAGCCCTCAATTCACCTGCTATTCCCCAGCAAATCCCTCCACAAAATGCCACCCTGCCTGTGTAAGGACATTCCCCCTGTAAGCAATATACTTGCATTGCCTGTGCAGGTCTTTATTCACTCACAGACCTTCCACAGCAAAGTACCCCAAAATGGCCTTCGGTTTGGCTACCACTTTTGTAAACGGCTCGCGCCGGGCGCAGCTCCCGGCCTTCCGTTGCACACGGCCTCCGCTGGACATCTGATGATGTCTTGTGCCTCTGCGCCTGATTTCCTAACTCGAAAATGCATGAGTGCATCATCTCGGATGCATTTTCTCAAACAGACGGAAATCTATACGGCACATCTGCAATGATTGCCTACGCCACCTCAGGATATTTTGTGGCCCATTGCCGTTGCAGGGCTTTGCATGTAGAAGGACATCCTCCGGAAAGGAAATGATTTGCCCTGAACGAATGGAGGATGAGGCGGTAAGGGAGGGTGAAAAAACAATCGTCTTGTGACGGCGCTTGTCTGACGACGTTAGACATCCGGAGGATGGCTAAAAGGAGGAGTTCGCCGTCAAGATTGTTTTTTTGCCCGAGCAGCCTCAGCCGAGACTGAGTGAAGGGCAAATTATATTTCATTGCAGGAGGGATCTCCTTCCTCAGCGGGGTGTGCATTTGTGGATACAGAGGGATGTGGAATGTCCTTCCACAGGCAGGGCGGCATTTTGTGGAGGGATTTGCTGGGGAATTGTGGGGGATTTGTGGGCTAATTGCTGGCTAATTGCGGGGTGATGTGAAAATTTCCGTGTTCAAGTGTATGCGGATACAAAAAAAATGGTAAATTTGTTCAAATTTACCCAAACTAAAATGCAGAAGTTTGATTACATAGTTGTTGGTAGCGGACTTGCAGGTTTGTATGCAGCTTACAAGGCATCTTTCAAAGGTAGCGTAGCTGTAATTACAAAGTCTTTTGTAAGAGAGAGCAATTCATTCAACGCCCAGGGCGGAATTGCAGCCGTTACATCTTTTGAGGACGATCCTCAGATCCATAAATCAGATACTTTAATTGCAGGCCGTGGCCTGTGTGAAGACACAGCGGTAGATGTTCTTGTAAATGAAGGACCGCACAGGATTCAGGAGATCATCGCCGACGGAATGCAGTTTGATACAGAAAACGGAGCCCTGGCTTTGGGCCTTGAGGGAGGTCACCACAAGAGGAGAATCCTCCATGCGGGTGGCGACTCTACAGGACGCTGGATTACGGAGTTCGTAATTACCAAAGTGCAGGAGAAAGAGAATATTAAAGTTTACGAGAATACCTCATTGTTGGATCTTCTTGTTGCGGACGGAGTTTGTTACGGTGTCCGCTGCTGGAGCGAGAACCCTGAGTTCGGGGCGCCGCTTAATGAGAAGGAGAAAGGCAAGGAGGTACTTTTGTATGCGAACAATGTATTCCTTACGTCGGGAGGAACATCTGCGATATATGCAAGAACCACCAATCCTCAGACAACCATAGGTGACGGTCTGGCTGTTGCCTACAAGAACGGTTGCCGCATCATGGATATGGAGTTCATCCAGTTCCATCCGTCGGGACTATACATAAAGGACTCTTCAAAGGCATTCCTTATAAGTGAGGCTGTAAGGGGTGAGGGTGCACATCTTATGGGCAAGGACGGCAAGAGGTTCATGGTTCCTATCCATGAGTTGGCGGAGCTTGCACCAAGGGATATTGTTGCCCGCTCAATCTACAAGCAGATGTACAAGGACAACATGCCGTATGTTATCCTTTCACTCAAACACCTTAACAAGGAGGAGATCCTTGAGCGCTTCCCGACAATCAATGCCAAATGTGCCGAGTTCGGGTATGACCTTACAAATGAGATTCCGGTAGCACCTGCAGCGCACTACACAGTTGGTGGCGTTGTTTCAAACATGAACGGTGCAACTGATATAAAGAGACTTTACGTTTGCGGCGAGATTGCAGCAACAGGAATTATGGGTGCCAACCGTTTGGCTTCCAACTCTTTGATTGAGTGTCTTGTGTTTGCAAACAGGGCTGTTGAGGATTCGGTGAAGAACGGCGAGCCTGAGAAGATGCCTGCATTCAAGGAGGAGTATTACAGGGATGAGACAAATGCCGAGTTCTACCATACCCTTAAAGGAAAAGTTTCCGAGATAATGAATGCCCATGCCGGCATAGTAAGAAGCGAGGAGGGGTTGAAAGAGGGATTGCGCAAGATTGAGGCCCTGGCAACCGAGCTTATGATGAGCCGCAAGGTTGTGAGCACCGTTCCAATAAAGGAATACTACGAGGATGCAGCCTGGAGGCTTCTTATTGTAGCTTCGCTTGTAATGAACCCTGCATTGCTCAGGAAAGAGAGCCGCGGCGGCCACTACAGGGAGGACTTCCCTCACGCAGACGAGTCGTACGAGGTACATTCAATCCAGCAGATGGGCAAGGAGATTGCCACTGCACCGGTAAACAGAGATTATTTGAATTTTTAGCATATTCCCGATAATTTATTACAAAATGATACAATACGAGAATTTGATAGAGAAACTCATAGACCTTGGTCTTGAGGAGGACATCAACACAGGTGATGTAACAACCGATTCAATTATTCCTGAGTCATTGAACGCTGTAGCAACAATGACAGCAAAACAGGATGGTGTTGTTTCCGGTATTGAGGTTATAAAGAAAGTGTATGAGAGATTCCAGAAAGACATTGTCTATACCCCATATTTCAAAAACGGAGATACCGTAAAGAAAGGTGATGTGATGCTCAGAATTGAGGCTTCATATCCTACCTTGCTCAAAGGCGAGCGACTTTCCCTTAACATTTTCCAGAGAATGTGCGGTATTGCTACCGAGACAGCAAAATATGTAAAGGAGCTCAAAGGTACCTCTACAGAGTTGCTTGATACCCGCAAGACTGCCCCTGGCCTTAGGGTATTGGACAAGATGGCGGTTAAGGACGGTGGCGGAACAAACCACAGGATGGGCCTTTATGATATGGCAATGATCAAGGACAACCACATAAAGATGGCAGGCGGCATTACCAAAGCTGTTGAGCAGGTAAGGGGCAATATCCCTGCAACCATAAAGATTGAGGTTGAGACAACCAATATCCCCGAGGTTGAGGAGGCAATAGCAGCAGGAGCAGACATCATTATGTTGGATAACATGGACAATGCAACCATGACCGAGGCTGTAAAGATAATCAAGGCTTCAGGCAAGGCCATAAAGACAGAAGCTTCCGGAAACATGAGCATACCTCGCCTTGTTGAGGTTGCTGCAACAGGAGTTGACTACATTAGCGTAGGAGCCCTTACCCACACCGTAAAAGGTATGGACATTAGTATGAACATTCAAGTAGAAAAATAAACATATGACAAGAGAAGAACTTGTACAGAAGATAGAAGAGCTAAAAAAAGAGAAGAATGCAATAGTTCTTGCCCATTACTACTCAAATCCTGATGTACAGGATGTTGCAGACTTTTTGGGCGATTCCCTTGAACTGTCGCGCAAGGCAGGTACTGCAGATGCGGATATCATTGTTTTTGCAGGTGTGCACTTTATGGCAGAGACTGCAGCCCTTATATCTCCAAACAAAAAAGTTCTTGTTCCAGCCCTTGGCGCAGGATGTACCCTCGCAGACGGTGTATGCGGCAATAACCTTGCCCAGTGGAAAGCAGCCAACCCCAACGGAATGGTTGTGAGCTATGTAAACACCACTGCAGAGGTAAAGAGCCACACAGACATCTGCTGCACCAGTGCAAATGCACTTTCAATTGTAAAGGGCCTTCCGCAGGATACAAAAGTATTTTTTGTTCCCGACAAAAATCTTGGAGCATACATCATCTCCCAGACCGGCCGCGATATGGAACTTTACAACGGATGCTGCAAGGTTCACGACCAGGTTACCACAGCAATGGTACAGGAGATGATGGCAAAATACCCTGAGGCAGATGTACTTATCCACCCTGAGAGTGCATGCTCGAGCGATCCTGTAATCTTGGATAACCCTAACTGCTACATGTACTCTACGTCGGGAATACTCAAACATGCGGCAGCAAGTGAGAAAAAACAGTTCATCATAGCAACCGAGGTGGGAACCCTCCACAAATTGCGCAAGGACAACCCTGGCAAGGAGTTCATCCCGGTATCGGAGAAGATTGTTTGCGAATACATGAAACTTGCTACCCTTGAGAAGGTGTATGAGGCACTCAGGGATGAGAAATTTGAGGTAAAAGTGCCGGAAGAGATCTCTGCAAGGGCACTTGCTCCTATAACTTTAATGATGAGTAAATAGTTATGAGAAAGATAGTTTTTTTGGATGCAGACACTATGGGAAGTGACATCTCCCTTGAGCCGATTGCTTCACAGGGTGAGTTGGTTACATATCCTTTTACAAAACCTGAGGAGGTATTTGAAAGAATCCAGGGTTTTGACGTTATCATTACAAACAAGGTTGTGATTGGTAAGGAGCAGATTGATGCCTGCCCTACACTCAAGCTTATTTGTGTGGCTGCAACCGGTACAAACAATGTGGATATCCCATACGCAAACAGCAAGGGAATTCCGGTGAAGAATGCTATCGGATACTCAACCGAGAGTGTTGTACAGGTAACTTTTGGAATGGTACTTTCGCTTGTTGGACAGATGTCATATTTCGACAACGCTGTAAAGAGCGGAAACTACTCAAAAGGCCCTTCATTTACAGATGTAAGCAAATGTTTCTTTGAGCTTAAAGGCAAGAGATACGGTGTTGTAGGATTGGGCAACATTGGAAGCAAGGTAGCCCATATTGCAAAAGCATTCGGGATGGAGGTTGTTTACTACTCTACCAGCGGAAACCCCCATTCAGACGAGTTCCAGGCAGTATCGCTTGATGAGCTTATGTCTACTTGTGATGTCATTTCAGTGCACTGCCCGCTGAATGAGCGCACAAACAACCTCATAACATACGACAAGCTGGCTTTGATGAAGAAAACCGCTTACATCATAAACCTTGGCCGTGGCGGAATCATAAATGAGGCAGATTTGGTTAAGGCACTTAATGACAACCTTCTTGCCGGTGCAGGAGTGGATGTGTTTGCCAAAGAGCCGCTGCCGCTTGATTCCCCTTACTTCAAGGTAGCGGACCCTTCAAAAATCCTCCTTACCCCGCACATAGGTTGGGCAAGCCAGGAGGCACGTACTTGCCTTGTGGCAAAGATTGCAGAGAATATTGCAAATAACTGAAATATATTTTTTGGAAAAGGAAAAAACTTGCAGTTGCTGCTGCAAGTTTTTCTTTTTTTGGCATAGTGTTAGGCAAAATATTTCTAATTTGCATGCGGAAATATCAAAAAATGTAGAGTTATGGAGAAACAGGAGAGCATTAAGATTTTTGAAGAGAAGCGAATCCGTACCCTATGGGATGAGGAGCAGGAAAAGTGGTACTTTTCTGTTGTGGATGTTGTTCAGGTATTGACTGGCAGTGTTAATCCCACTGATTATCTCAAGAAGATGAGGAAGAGGGATCCGGAACTGTATAAAGGGTGGGGACAAATTGTCACCCCCCTTTATACAGATACGAGTGGCGGTAGGCAAAAACTCAATTTCGCAGATACTCGAGGGATTTTACGTATAATACAATCAATTCCATCGCTCAAGGCAGAACCTTTCAAATTATGGATGGCACAAGTAGCCTCTGAAAGGCTAGACCAATACCAGGATCCTGAGTTGTCAATCAATCAGGCTATGCAAGATTATAAACGTTTGGGGTATTCTGACAAGTGGATTAACCAACGATTAAAGTCTATTGAAGTAAGAAAAGAACTTACGGATGAATGGAAGAGACATGGCTTGCAGGAGGGTGTGCATTTTGCTACTCTTACGGATGTGATTTATAAGAGCTGGTCTGATATGACAGCCAGAGAGTATAAGAAATTTAAAGGGTTGAAGAAAGAGAACCTTAGGGATAATATGACTAATAAGGAGTTGGTCCTCAATATGCTGGCAGAGATTTCCACGAAGGAGATTTCGGAGAATTCAGAGCCTGTTACATTTGATGATCATGTTGATATAGCTTCACAAGGAGGCGAGGTGGCCCGTAATGCACGCCTGGAATTGGAGGCAAAAACTGGGAAACCGGTAATTTCGGCACTGAATTCCAGGAGCGAATATCAAAATGATGAATTATTTATTAAAGAATCCAATAACAGTAAAGAAGAGAGAAAATGAAATCCAAGTTTTTATTATCAGTAATTTTTCTGATGCCATATTTTGTATCCGCACAGAGTGTTGGCAAGAATGGTTTCTATAAGGATGTCTTTATGGACAGCGGAATAAAGCTGTATGACAGGATAACCCTTGCAGCGGTTGATTCACTCAATTTGAGCATGGAGGTTTTCCTTGCCAAGAAGAACGATGGGAATGATACCCTTATGCAGCACAGGTGCTTTGCAGGGTGGGAGCAGGACCTTAATGGAGCCCTTCTTTATCCCGACGGAGCTCCCCGTTTCAGGGTTCTTTATGTGAATGGCGGACTCGCCGGTTCGCACGGAAGGTCCCTTGGCGAAGAGGGCAGGGAGGCAATCAGAAAATATATTGCAGCTGGTGGCTCTTATCTTGGAACTTGTGCGGGAGCATTTGTAGCATCGTCGGGATATATAGATGCAGAAGACAACTACTCTCCTAATAAGAATTATCTGGGAATCTGGCCGGGCAGGGTGAGGGATACCTATCTGCAGGACAAATACCTTACAATGTATATGGAGGAGGATTGCCCGCTGCTCAAATACAACGATTTTGGAGGAGACAGGAAGGTTGAGGGCATTTATCATCTGAACGGTCCGTATGCTGCCCTCGAGCCTCAAGATTCTGTACCTGCAGGTACATTGCCGCTCCTTAGGGTTGATTATGATACAATCCCGCCTGTTGGGCCAAGCATAGACAATCAGGTTACATGCTGGGCATACAAGGCAAACGAAAAGGCCGGAACAGTAATCTCAATGGCATCACATCCGGAGGATATCACAACAGGGGAGAGGCTTCATCTGATGGAGGCATTTCTGCTGTACGCAATGGACAATACCGGCGCCCCACAGGTTAAGGGAGAGTTGGTTCCCGGCCAGGAGCGGGAGATGAACAAATCTACTGAAGATGGAGAGCCGCTTTATACAAAAATAGGAGACCGCCAGTACCACCACTTTACCGTGGATGTTCCAAAACGTGCAAAAAAACTTATAATTACCCTTGAGGGTGCATATGGCGTTGACCTTTCATTGGCTGCAAATCCAGAATCTCTTGCATTTTTGAAGGATGCATTTATCAAAGATGAATCTGATGGCAGCAGCAAGACCATTATGCTTAAAAAACCTCAACAGGGAAAATGGTATATTTCAGTGTTCTGTGAGACTGCTCCGGATGTGGAATTTGGAGAGAATGGGTTTGTCTATACAGGCCGCACAGATGTGCTCAATGGAGTGCCGTATAAGATCAAGGTGGAGTTGAAGGCAAATATCCGCTAGGGCACAAAACGGAGCTATGGCGTGTCCATTGGGGTACAAGTGGGCACATTTGGATGGTAAAATGTGCCCACGGAGAGGAAATATTGGTACCTGGGCACAAAAAGGTGCTCTGGTGTGTCCATTGGGGCACAAGCGGGCACATTTGGATAGTAAAACGTGCCCACGGAGTGAAAATGCAACTGCCTGGGCACAAAACGGTGCCAAAACGTGACAAAGGATGCAAATGGACACAAAAAAAGCGACTTGCAGTCGCTTTTTTTTTATTTCAACGGAGAATCCGGTTCGTTTTTCATGTAATTGTACTCCAGACGGTCAACCAGCCTTGGGAAGAACTTGTTCAGCCATACGGTGAGCTTCCCGATAGGGGTGAGGACAATCTGGGCCTTCCTTTTGTAAACACCTTTTACCAGGCGCTGGGCAACAGCCTCTGCACTCATCATCTTCCCTTCGTCCCTTGGGGTCTCGCCCTGGGCAGATCCATCTGCGGTAAGGGCAGTGAAGCGGATGTTTGAGGCGGTGAAGCCAGGGGCAAAAATCATTACATGCAGGCCGTCGTGCAAGTGCTCTACGCGCAAGGTGTCAAGGAAGCCGTAGATGGCAAATTTAGAGGCGCTGTAACCGGTTCTTGCAGGGAGTCCTTTGAAGCCTGCAATTGAAATTACACCAACAACCGAGCCTTTGGTCTGCAAAAGGTAAGGAAGGGCGTATTTTGTACAGAAAACGGTACCCCAGAAGTTTACATCCATAAGGTTCTTTATTACGCTCAAATCCAAATCCTTGAACATTGCCCTCATTGAGATTCCGGCATTGTTTACAAGCACGTCAATCCTGCCGTAAACCTCTACAGTGCGGGCAATAAGATTCTTGCAGTCCTCTTCCTTTACCACATCTGTCTCAACAGCAAGGAACCTCTGCACCTTTTTGTCGCCAACTCTTGCCATTTCACCATATCTGTTCTGCAGAACGGTAACGGTGCTCTTGAGTTTCTCTATATTTCTGGCAGCCAGTACTACACAATCACCTTTGGCTGCAAAAGCTTTTGCAGATGCCAGGCCAATGCCTGAACTTGCTCCAGTTATAACAACTACTTTCATGATTTCAGTTTCTGTTAAGTGTATCTTATCTTTCTTCCTATACGTAGAACAGTAGTTTTCTTTATTCCGTTCAACTGGCACAGCTTGTTTACAGAAACGCCAGTCCTATAGGCAATCCTGCCAAGGGTGTCACCCTTTTTGACAGTCCAGTAACGTATCTTGTCTATCTCGGCCTTGTAGGCAAATGTGTTGGCATTTACAACAAGCACCGGTTTGTGCACTTTATGGGTCTCAAAGTTCACAATATCATTGGGGTTGATTGGGTTTCCCAGATATCTGAACTCAAGATGGAGGTGATAGCCTGTAGAGCGTCCTGTATTTCCTCCCATTCCTACAGCCTCACCGGCTTTAAGTTTCTGGTTGTTCTTTACCAAAATCTTGTTCAGGTGGGCATACAGTGTCTCAAGGCCGTTGTCGTGCCTTACCACAACAAAATAACCGTATCCTCGGTCTCTGCGGGTAATTCTCACAGTTCCGTCAAATGCACATCTTACTGTATCTCCCCTGTGTACCTTCAAGTCTATTCCATAATGGAATTTCCATTTCCTGAATCCCCAGTTTGAGGTAACATGCTTCACCGACGGAGGGCAGTAGCTGCTCACGTCAATCTTTACGGTGTCCTTCATCCCCACAAGGTATACATTGTATGGGTTGATTGATGAATGGCTCCAGATATTGTATTCGTCGGGAAGATCCGAGAAGTCTGTAAATTCTATTTTGTCTTCAATGGGAACAATGGTAGGGTGGGGGTCAAAGATTATGCTTTCAATTGTCATACCGTTCTTCTCCGACATTGAAAATGCCGGGAATCTTGAGTAGTCCAACTGTGTAAGTTCCACCTTCCTGTTCTCCCTGGAGAATAATTTGCGAATGCCGGAACCCAGTTTGGTCTGGGCACCGGCATTTGCTATAACTCCCACTGTAAGGAGCAGTGTTGCCAATATGTGTCTGCCTCTATGCATCAATGTTGGCGTATTTTGCGTTTTGCTCAATGAACTCTCTTCTTGGCGGAACATCATCACCCATAAGCATTGAGAAAATCCTGTCTGCCTCTGCAGCGTTCTCAATTGTAACCTGTCTGAGGATACGGGTGTTAGGATCCATAGTTGTATCCCACAACTGCTCTGCGTTCATCTCTCCAAGACCTTTGTATCGCTGGATGCTGATACCTTTCTCTGAACCGCCTCCAAGCTCCTCTACAAGCTGCTTACGCTCTTCCTCAGTCCAGCAGTATTTCTCAACCTTGCCTTTCTTTACTCGGTAAAGAGGTGGGGTTGCACAATATACGTGGCCGTTTCTGATAAGGTCAACCATGTGGCGGAAGAAGAATGTAAGGATAAGGGTTGTGATGTGGCTTCCGTCCACGTCGGCATCCGTCATGATGATTACCTTGTGGTAACGTAGCTTGCTCAGGTTCAAAGCCTTGCTGTCCTCTTCTGTACCTATTGTTACGCCAAGTGCAGTGTAGATGTTCCTGATCTCCTGGCTCTCAAGAACCTTGTGCTCCATAGCCTTCTCCACGTTCAGAATCTTACCCCTTAGAGGAAGGATGGCCTGGAATCCGCGGTCACGGCCAGATTTTGCTGTACCGCCCGCAGAGTCTCCCTCCACAAGGAACAGCTCGCACTGCTCAGGGTTCCTGTTTGAACAGTCTGCAAGTTTGCCAGGAAGTCCGGCTCCGCTCATTACGGTCTTTCTCTGCACAAGCTCACGTGCCTTACGTGCGGCGTGTCTTGCAGTAGCGGCAAGGATAACCTTCTCAACAATCTGTTTGGCATCCTTAGGGTTCTCCTCAAGATAAATCTCAAGAGCCTCGCTTACAGCCTTGCTCACAGCACCTGTAACCTCGCTGTTTCCAAGTTTTGTCTTTGTCTGGCCCTCAAACTGAGGCTCCGCAACCTTAACAGAGATTACAGCTGTAAGACCCTCACGGAAGTCTGCCGCATCAATCTCAAACTTGAGCTTGCTCAACATGCCGTTTTTCTCTGCGTAAGCCTTGAGGGTAGTGGTAAGACCCCTTCTGAAACCGCTCAAATGGGTACCGCCCTCTATAGTGTTGATATTGTTTACATAAGAATGGATATTCTCTGAGAAACCGGTATTGTACTGCATTGCAATCTCAATAGGAATTCCGGTCTTGTCAGTCTCAAGGTAGATAGGCTTCTCTGTAAGTTTCTCCCTTGTGCCGTCAAGATATGCAACAAACTCAAGAAGACCGAACTCGGAGTGGAAAGTCTCGGTTTTCTCAACCTCCACAGTCTCACCCTCATCATTCACCTCGGTAGCCCTTGTATCTGTGATGGTAAGCTTCACACCCTTGTTAAGGTATGCAAGCTCGCGCAACCTTGCAGCAAGAATATCATAACTGTACTCGGTAGTAACGGTGAAAATCTCCCCGTCAGGTTTGAAAGTGATGATTGTACCTGTATCCTCAGCTTCCCCGACAACTTTAACCGGGTACTGCGGAACACCCCTTGAGAACTCCTGTACAAACACTTTCCCCTCCCTGTGGATCTCAGCCTTAAGGTATGTTGAAAGTGCATTCACGCAGGATACACCCACACCGTGCAGACCTCCTGACACCTTGTAGCTGTCCTTGCTGAACTTACCGCCGGCATGGAGAACAGTAAGAACCACCTCAAGGGCACTTCTTCCCTCTTTCTCATGCATGCCTGTAGGGATACCCCTACCGTTATCTTTTACAGTAATTGAATTGTCTTTGTTGATTGTAATGTAAATATCTGAACAGTAGCCTGCCAGAGCCTCATCAATTGAGTTGTCAACAACCTCATACACCAAATGGTGAAGACCTCTCGCTCCTACATCTCCAATATACATTGAAGGGCGTTTCCTTACCGCCTCCAAGCCTTCCAGCACCTGAATGCTGTCCGCTGAATACTCACCATTCTTGGCAACGTTTTCTTTCTCTATATCACTCATGTTTTTGTCGAATTATAAACATACAAATATAGCAAAAATATTGTAAATTTGTATCCCGATAAACAGTAATTTTATCAACCGAAACACACATTTTTTATGTCCGGGACAGCAGTTGCAGAAACCATACAGCAAGAGAAGACACCCCTTGTAACAATGCAGGGAGTTGATGTGGTAAATGACGGAAACCTTATACTCTCAAACGTGGATATAACCATAAACAAAGGGGAGTTCGTATACCTTTTGGGCAAGGTGGGAAGCGGAAAAAGCTCCATCATAAAAACCCTTATAGCTGAACTTCCATTGAAAAAAGGGGCAGCGGAAGTGGCAGGTTTCAAGCTATGGAAAATAAAGAACCGCCATATCCCTTACCTGCGCCGCAAACTTGGTGTCGTGTTCCAGGATTTCCAGCTTCTGATGGACCGTACCGTTGAGGATAACCTCCTCTTTGTGCTGGAGGCGACAGGGTGGAAAAAAAGGAAAGAGATGCTCGCAAGGGCATCGGAAGTGCTTGCTATGGTGGGGATGCAGGAAAAATTGCATAAAATGCCGCACCAGTTGTCGGGAGGAGAACAGCAGAGGGTAGCAATTGCCCGTGCGCTGCTCAACAACCCGCAGGTAATCCTCGCCGACGAGCCTACCGGCAATCTTGATGAAGATACCGCTTCCGGCATAATGAACCTCCTGAGGGAGATTCACCAGAAGCAACAGCCTGCTATCCTTATGGTTACCCACAACAGGGAACTGTACAAGAGATTCCCTGGCAGAGTGCTTATCTGCGAAGATGGTGGCGTGAGGGAGATGGAACAGGAGATAGAATTCTCACTGGAAGAACTGCAGCCCGGTACAACTCCGGTAGCTGCTGCAGAAGAAAATTTTGAGTTGGAGGTTGCTGCTACGGTTGCTGCCCCTGTTGTGGATGAGCCGGTTGCTGCTTCGGTTGTTGCCCCTGCTGCGGAGGCTGCTGTGGTTGCGGAGGTGCCTGATGTCGCCCCGGTTGCAGCCCCAATTGAGGGCGATGAATTTTTTGAGATTGAGGGAGATCCAAGTAAAGTTGAGGAGAAATAATCATGAGAAAAGGAGAGAGGGCCAAGGCAATATTGGACTACTTCAGGGAAAATGTCCCGGTAGCCGAGAGTGAACTGGATTTCCAGAACCCCTACCAGCTGGTAGTGGCGGTAATTCTCTCTGCGCAATGCACAGACAAAAGGGTGAACATGCACACCCCTGCCTTCTTTTTGCGTTTCCCAACGCCTGAACTCCTGGCAGAAGCCTCATTTGAAGAGGTTTACGAACTGATAAAATCAATATCATTTCCCAATAA
>JAFOER010000079.1 GCA_017380095.1 Bacteroidales bacterium | reverse complement strand
CATCCAGGAATGCAGTAGGCTCATCCAGGACTATGATAGGGCACTCCTGGGCAAGAACCTTGGCAATCATCACCTTCTGTCTCTCCCCGTCTGAAAGCTCTGATACGTAGTTCTCCTTTTTGTGCAGCATTCCTACCGACTTGAGGGATTCTTCTATGATAATGTTGTCCTTCTCCTTAAGGGCTCCAAAAAATCCTGTAAACGGATGCCTTCCAAGCCCTACCAGTTCGTGTACGGTAATTCCTCCGGCATTGGTCCTCTCGGTTAGTACTAATCCAACTTCTCTTGCAAACTCACTTTGAGAGTATAGGGCAAGAGGCTTTCCGCGCAGCAGGACATCTCCCTCCAGCGGTGGCTGGAATCCGCACAGTGTACGGATAAGTGTGGATTTTCCTGCACCGTTCAGCCCCAGCAGACATGTAACCTCCCCGCACAGCAGCTCCAGGTTTATTCCGCTCTGGACAACCTTTCTGTATCTGGACTGCGTGTATCCTATGGTCAGGTCCTTGGCCTGAACTGCTGTTGCTTTTTGTCTCATTGCAAGGTTTAGTTGAAATATTGCAGGTTTTTCCTGTTTACTATTACATAGATTATTATTGGGGCTCCAATCAATGGAGTGACAGCATTCAAAGGGAGAGTGCTGTTGCTTGCGGGAACTACCGTAAGCATGTTGCACAGCATGGCAATGCAGGCTCCGCTCAAGATGGTTACCGGTACCAGGTGCTTGTGGTTGGATGTGCCCAGCAGAAGTCTGGCAACATGGGGAACAGCCAGCCCTATAAATGACACCGGTCCGCAGAAGGCGGTAACGGTTGCGGTAAGTATACCTGTGCAGAGCAGAATGGATATTCTTGCGCTCTTTACCTTTACTCCAAGGTTGGCTGCATACATCTCACCCAGCAGCAGTGCATTAAGCGGTTTTATCAGCAGCAGGGAGTATATGATACCTATAACTGTAAAGCATGCGAAATATGGAAGCTTTTCATTTGAAACTCCGGAGAAGTCGCCCATTCCCCACATTACAAACTGGTGCACTTTGTCGGCGGCAGCATTGTAGTTGAGGATGGATATGACTGAAGAGGCAAGGTATCCTATCATGATTCCTATTATCAGCAGCATTACATTGCTCTTTACCCGCTGTGAAAACCAGATGATCAGGGCAAGGACAGCCAGTGATCCTGCCAGGGCTGCCAATACAATTGAAAGGTATGCACCTCCACCCATTCCTCCAATCATGCCTCCTGTACAAAGCATAACCGCTGCTACGCCAAGGTTGGCTCCATCGCTGATTCCAAGGATGGACGGTCCTGCAAGGGGATTTCTGAAAAGTGTCTGCAGAAGAAGTCCGCTTATGGCCAGAGAGGCTCCGGAAAGCATTGCAGTGATGCATTGCGGCAGCCTTGAATTAAGGATGATAATGTCCCATGAAGGCTTTGCACTTTCTCCTCCCGACAGAATATTCAGCACCTCCTTTACAGGGATGCCTATTGTTCCGTAAACCAGGTTGCCAAAGAAAAGGGCAATGAAGGCAGCTGCCAGAATGTAATATGCCTTGGAGTAGTTTTTCATTAGGGCAAAGATAGCAATTATCTTGCTTCTGACCCTTTGTGGACTACAATATTGTTGAAGATTTTCTCCTCAAACTGGCGCAGCT
>JAFOER010000078.1 GCA_017380095.1 Bacteroidales bacterium | reverse complement strand
GCCTGCTGGTAATTGTTGGTAACCGCCACAGAATAGAACTCGCTCATTGAGTTGTCACCCTTGAGGATGGTGCTCGGATACTTCCAGGTAATTGCAGAACCTGTCTCCACCTGTGCCCAGAACAACTTGCTGTTTGCCCCTTTGCAGATACCCCTCTTGGTAACAAAGTTGTAGATTCCTCCTTTGCCCTCCTTGTCACCCGGATACCAGTTCTGTACTGTAGAATACTTCACCTCAGCATCCTGCATTACAACAATCTCCACAACAGCGGCATGCAACTGGTTCTCGTCACGCTGCGGAGCAGTACACCCCTCGAGATAACTCACATACGAACCCTCGTCCGCAACAATGAGGGTACGCTCAAACTGGCCTGTACCCTTTGCATTGATACGGAAATAGCTGCTCAGCTCCATAGGGCAGCGGGTATTCTTTGGAATATAGCAGAACGAACCGTCACTGAACACCGCAGAGTTGAGTGCCGAGAAATAGTTGTCGCCCACAGGAACAACAGAAGCAAGATATTTCTTCACCAAATCAGGATAATCCCTTACAGCCTCGGAGAAAGAGCAGAAAATCACCCCCTTCTCAGCCAAAGTCTCCCTGAAAGTGGTCTTTACTGAAACGGAATCAAACACCGCATCCACCGCCATACCTGCAAGCACATTCCTCTCGTGCAACGGAATTCCAAGTTTCTCAAATGTCTCTGCCAGCTCAGGATCTATCTCAGTAACCTCCTTCTTTGGCTGCGGTGCAGCATAATAGATGATATCCTGGTAATCTATCTCAGGAATATCCAGATGTGCCCACTTGGGCATCTCCATCTTCTTCCATCTCTCAAAAGCCTTGAGACGGAACTCCAGCAACCACTCAGGCTCACCCTTCTTTGAAGAGATAAGTCTGATTATATCCTCATTCAATCCCTTTGGAATGAACTCCTGGCTAATATTTGACTCAAAGCCGTACTGATATTCAGCATTGGCTATATTTTCTATAATTTCGTTATTTTTACTCATCGTAGCGCAAAGTTAAACCATTTTAGGTATTTTTGTAAAAAAATACACGCTTATGAACACAGAATCACTAGAAAAAGGTACTCAACAGAACAACTCTGCCCCAAAAAGGACACAAATCAGTGAAATAGGCAAAGTTGCCCTCCTCAAGAGACTTTTTGAAGGTACTCCATACAACAATTCCACATACCAGAAGTTCAACGGCCGTATTCCCGACAAAGCCGGCCGCACCAAGGATGTGAACAACTTCCTCACAGTACAGAAAACCATGCTTGAGGGGGTTGATTTCGACCTTACCTATACCCCTCTCAAACACCTGGGCTACAAGGCTTCACTGCTTGCATTGGGAGGCATCTACGCAAAATGCCACACCCCACAGGGAATGTCATTTTCATTGGGACTTTCCGCAAGATTCTGCGTTGAGGATGTTGCAGAATTCTGGAGCGGAGTGCTGGCTGCAGCCAAAGAGCACGGCATAGAACAATTGACTCTGGATCTTGGCGCCTCAATGACAGGCCTCAATATAGCAATGACAGCCTGCGGAGTGCAAAGTGCCAAAGTCGCAGCTGCAGTACCGGCTGTAGACAACACCTGCCTCCTTTGCCTCACCGGCAATGTAGGTGCGGCATATATGGGACTTCACGTGCTGGAAAGGGAAAAGATAGCGTTCAACAGGATTCCGGCAGAGCGTGCCGCAGAATACGTACAGCCGGATTTGAGCAAATACAAATACATCCTGAGCCAATACCTCAGCCCTGAAATAAATCCCAAGACCACAGAACAGTTCAAGGAAGCAAAACTCTTCCCTGCCTGCGGCTACTTCATAACCAACGGCCTCGCATCCGCAGTTAAAGAGCTTTGCGAAGAACACAATGTAGGCGCCAAAATCTACCTGGCCAAAATTCCTATTGCCTCGCAGACCTTCTCAATGGCAGACGAGCTCAATATGGATGCCATAACTGCAGCCCTCAACGGCGGCGACGACTACAAGTTCCTGTTTGCCGTACCGGTACAGGAACACGAACGTTTCCACAAAGAGTTCCCTAACGTAGACATCATAGGCCACCTGTGCAAACCGGAAGCCGGTGCATCACTGGTTACTCCAGAAGGAGCAGAGATAACACTCAGGGCGCAAGGATACTAGGATATCGGGAAGAATTCCGATAAAAAAATCACTGATATAAATAGACACCCCCGCTAGAGAGCATTCTAACGGGGGTGCATTTATCATGGAAGAGTACCTTTGGGGCCCTCCTCCATTTTTTACAGATATACCTCAGCATCAACCTTATACTCAAGATTGTGATGGGCAAGGAAATCGAGCAGTCCCGGATTCACATCCACCTTGAACTTTCGGGAGAAAAATTCCACTGAGTACCCTTTCTCGTAGTCGAGCAGGTTGAGGGCAAGCATCTTTTTCCCTTTATGCTCCTTCAGCTCCTTGAGAAGTTCCTTGCGGAAAGCAGGTGAAAGCCTCTTCACAGGGACATTTATGGTAAGTTTCTTTATGAACTCCTCCTTTGTATTTGCAAGAAGGGTAATCTTGCGCATCTTGAGCTCACACTCAACAGGGAGCGGCTTTCCGTCCGGCCCTTTCTCCTCCTCCTTGCCGAAACCGAAGCGTGGCATTATCTGGCATTTGAACATTAGCGCCTGCCCCTCCTCCAGGAATGGCATAAAGGTCTCAAAATCCTTCCCGAAAAGGGCAAACTCCACACTTCCGTCATAATCCTCAACCGAGAATTTTACCCAAGGTTTTCCGCTCTTCTTGGATACCATCTTGCTTACGGAAGTTACCAGACCTGCCAGATAAAGTTCCTTCTTGCGCAACCCGGCATCCGTGCTGGCAGCAGCGGCAAGCTCCTTTGCCTCATTGAGGGGAACTTTGGCAAAATTCTCCATCTCAAACTTGTACATGTCGAGCGGGTGGGCAGAAAGGTACATGCCTACCAGTTCCTTCTCCTTTTTGAGGAACTCCATCTTGTTGTAATCCTTGGGAGCGGGTATCTCCGGCGGAACTGGCTTGAATCCTTCATCCAAATCACCGAATAGTGAATTTCCACCGCTCAGTGTATCTGTCTGCAGCTTTTGGCCATATCTGCAGAGTGCCTCTACAAATATCTCCCCTTTAGAGTTCTCCGTAAAGAACTGGTCCCTGCGGATCTCCGGAAACGAATCAAATGCCCCTGCATAAGCCAGGGATTCTATTGTCTTTTTGTTTATGTTTACGCTTGCAGATGCCCTCTCAATGAAATCAAATAGTCCGGCAAAAGGCTCATTGCCCCTGCAGGCAACGATTGAATCCACAATTGCTCCTCCCACACCTTTCACTCCGGCCATTCCAAAGCGGATATCACCCGCCCTGTTTACAGAGAATGTACGCTCACTCTCATTGATATCCGGACCAAGCACCCTTCTGCCAAGTCGGCGGCACTCATCCATAAGCTTGGTAATCTCCTCAATATTGTTGAGGTTCTTGCTCAAGTTGGCAGCCATGAACTCTGCGGGATAATGGGCTTTCATATAGCCCGTCTGGTAAGCAACCCAAGCATAACATGTTGCATGGGATTTGTTGAACGCATATTGGGCAAAAGCTGTCCAGTCTTTCCAGATCTTCTCAAGTATATCCTGAGGATGGCCATTGGCTGCACCACCCTCCATGAACTTCACCTTAAGCTCCATCATCTTGTCTATGAGCTTCTTACCCATAGCCTTACGGAGTCCGTCGGCCTGGCCTTTTGTAAAGTTTGCCAGCTTCTGGGAAAGAAGCATCACCTGCTCCTGATATACGGTAACGCCGTAGGTGTCCTGCAGGATACTCTCCATTTCCGGAAGGTCATATTCAATAGGCTGCTCCCCTTTCTTGCGGGCTACAAAATCTGGGATGTAATCCATAGGACCCGGCCTGTAAAGGGCATTCATTGCAATAAGGTCCTCAAAGCGGCTAGGCTGCAGCTCCCTCAACCATTTCTGCATTCCGGGCGACTCAAACTGGAACACAGCTACCGTATCACCGCGTCCAAAGAGTTCAAAAGTCTTTTTATCATCTATAGGAATACTTTCAATATCAATATCTATTCCTTTGGATTTCTTGACATTGGATACCGCCTCCTTAAGTATTGATAAAGTCCTCAAACCAAGGAAATCCATCTTGAGCATTCCCACATCCTCAATGAAGGAACCCTCGTATTGGGATACCCACATATCCTCTCCTGTCTCCTTGTCCTTTGCAATGCAGATAGGAATATGCTCTGTAAGGTTATCCCTACCAATAATGATGGCACAGGCGTGTACACCGGTGTTTCTTACTGTACCCTCAAGTTTCTGGGCATACTCCAATGTATCACGCACACCAGGGATATCGGAGCTTTCGTACGCCTCCTTCATCTCCGGAACCAGCTTCACGCAGTTCTCCACCGTTACCTTAACCTTCTTGGTCTTCTCCTTCACCTCACCGTTCTCGTCGGTGTATTTCTCTACCTCCTCAGGGAAGCTGTCGGGAACAAGTTTGGCAAGGCGGTCGCTCTCCTGGAGGGGAACCTGCTGTATGCGGGCAACATCCTTTATGGCACTCTTGGTTGCCATTGTACCGAAGGTTACCACGTGCGAAACGTGATCCTTTCCATATTTCTCCTCTACATACTGGAGTACCTTGCCACGGCCGTCATCATCAAAGTCTACATCTATATCGGGCATTGAGATACGGTCGGGATTAAGGAATCGCTCAAACAGCAAATCATATTTGATAGGATCCAGATTGGTGATTCCCAAACAGTATGCTACAACGGATCCGGCTGCAGAACCACGTCCCGGACCAACCCATACACCAATGCTGCGGGCAGCGGCAATGAAATCCTGCACAATAAGGAAGTAATCGGGGAATCCCATCTTCTTTATGGTTCCCAACTCAAAATCTATACGCTCGCGGCACTCGTCGGTGATGGTTTTATATTTCTTCTCTGCACCCTTATATACAAGGTGTCTGAGATACTCATTACTGTCGGGAAACTCCTCTGGGATAGGGAATACCGGAAGTACGTGGTCCCTGTCTATCTTGTATTTCTCCACCTTCTCCACAATCTCCAGGGTATTGTCAATCACCTCCGGATGCTCCGGGAACAGAGCCCTCATCTCCTCCTCCGTCTTGAGATACTCCTGCTGGGTATACCTCATACGGTTGGGATCATCATAGTTTGCATTGGTTGTAAGGCAGATAAGGCGGTCGTGCGCAGGTGCATCCTCCTTGCGGGCAAAATGGGCATCATTGGTGGCAACAACCTTAATGCCGAGACGCTCTGCCATACGGAATATCTCCGCATTGGCAATCTCCTGCAAATCTGCCACCTCAGTAGTCATACCTGGTATCTCAGTGCGGTGCAGCTGTACCTCCAGATAATAATCCTCACCAAAAAGGTTCTTGTACCAAAGGGCAGTCTGCTCGGCCTTCTCCAGCTGGCCGGTATTTATATATTTTGGAATCTCACCTCCAAGACAGGCAGAACAGCATATGAGGTTCTCGTGATATTTCTCCAGAATCTCGCGGTCAATCTTTGGCTTATAATAGAAACCTTCTGTCCATCCGGTAGAGACAATCTTTACCAGATTATAGTAACCCTGCAGATTCTTGGCCAGCAAAATAAGATGATATGCACCCTGGTCCTCCTTTCCCCTCTTGTTGAAACGCCCCTCAGGATTCACATACACTTCACACCCGATGATTGGCTTCACATCCGGAAAATCCTTGGCAACCTTAAGGAACTCCTTCACACCAAACATATTTCCGTGGTCTGTAATGGCAAGGGCCGGCTGGTTATCCTCCGCAGCCTTCTTGAAATGTGCCTTTATGCTGGCCTGTCCATCCAGGATGGAATAATACGTATGTACGTGCAAATGAGCGAAAGCCATAATCTGTAGTGATGTTTGGGTTAGTGTGAACTACAAATATACAAAACAAAAAAACCTCCCGCAATATAATGCAGGAGGCCTGTAGATTTATTTATTAACAACCTTACACAAGCGGTGTACCGGTCATGCACTCAGGCTGTGCAATGCCCATCAATTTGAGGATTGTTGGGGCAATGTCTGCAAGGATACCGTTCTTAACCTCTTTTACATCATTGTCTACAACAATGAAAGGTACAGGGTTAAGTGAGTGTGCAGTATTTGGTGAACCGTCTGCGTTTACAGCGTTGTCGGCGTTGCCGTGGTCTGCTGTGATGAGTACAGTGTAGCCGTTTGCAACTGCTGAATCAACTACCTCTTTTACAAGGCCGTCGATAGTGGTTACAGCTTTGGTGATTGCCTCGTATACACCTGTGTGGCCCACCATGTCGCCGTTTGCGAAGTTGAGGATTACAAGATCCTCTTTCTTGGTGTCAAGAACCTTGATAAGCTCAGATGCTACCTCAGGGGCACTCATCTCAGGTTTAAGGTCATAGGTTGCAACTTTAGGAGAGTTTACAAGTACTCTGTCCTCATTCTCAAATGCAGCCTCGCGTCCGCCTGAGAAGAAGAATGTAACGTGAGCGTATTTCTCTGTCTCAGCAATTCTCAGCTGGTTTTTGCCTGCTTTTGCAACAACCTCACCAAGGGTCTCCTGTACATTCTCTTTGTCAAACAGGATATGAAGGCCTGTGAATTTGTCATCGTATGGAGTTAGACAACAGTAGTACAAAGGCATGGTTTTCATACCCATGTCTGCCATATCCTCCTGGGTAAGCACGCTGGTGATCTCACGTGCACGGTCATTGCGGAAATTGAAGAACACAACTGCATCATCTGCTGCAATTGTAGCGGTTCCCTCAACTTTTACAGGTTTGATGAACTCGTCTGTTACACCTGCAGCATAAGAAGCCTCAACAGCCTCGGCAGGGTTTGCAACCACCT
>JAFOER010000001.1 GCA_017380095.1 Bacteroidales bacterium | reverse complement strand
TCCAATGTACCGCTGTGAGAAAAAGTCAACGGGGAGCCTGAGTATATGCCAGAAGAAATTGGCATTGGCATCAAGTTCCATTGCAGCATTAAATTTCTTCAAATGGATACCTCTAAGACATTCTGTAAGGAAACTTACTCCAAGAACTCCAACAAACACAGCAATAAAAGTATTGAAGAAGTCAGGGCTCTTTCCGCTCAGTATGTCATCCATAAAAATCTGGGAGAGCAAAGGGGTAACAACAGCCGTTATAGCCGCTATGAAACCCGTTACAAAAATAAACAAGGCTACGCCACCGGTATTCTTCAGACGCCGGCGCACAAATCCAAGAACAGATGTACGGGAACCCCCTCTCCGAAAATCCGGACCTGGGCTGAATGTTAGGACTACCCCTGTAAAAGACCTGTTGAACTCCTCCTCCGTTACCTTGACGGCACCTCTGGCAGGGTCGTTCAAATAATGCCATTTGCCTCTCTTGCCCTTATATACCACGTAGTGATTGAAATTCCAGTGGATAATGGAAGGTGCAATATCTTCCATTTCTTCAGGGTCCATTTTGTACGCCACCATCTCCAGTCCATAGCTGCGGGCAGCCTTCATAATCTGCATGGCATTGCATCCATCCCGGGACACTCCACAATCCTTGCGGAGCTGCTCCAGTGGAAGCCATTTTTTATGCCAGGCCAATATCATGCCCAGACAGGCGGCTCCACACTCCACTGCCTCCATCTGTATCATTACCGGCACTTCAGTTATCTTTCCCATAATATTGGTCCCGACAAATTATCTATTGAACAACAAATCAAATATTGTACGTCTTGCAGCAACAATCTGCATATCGCAGAATGTGCCTATCTTCACATCAATCCCGTCTCCGCCCTTATGGGACCAATGGATACCCTCCTTATTCTGCGGATCATCCTCAAGCATTACCTTTACCATAAAGGATGCCTCTGACGGGAAAATTGCTTTGGTAAATTCTTCCAGCTTGAAGATATCCCTTGCCTCTTCAAGTGATGTGGGGAGTCCATTGATGGATATGATGCGCCCGTACATATAGCCCACTTTCTCCCTTTTGAGATCGGCCGGCGTAACCTGCACCTGCATTCCCTCCTTGAGCTTGCGCAGATCAGCATATGTGACAAAGGCAATAATCTCCTTCATCCTGTCTACCCTGTTATCCGGGAGGAGATATACACAAGGGGTCATGGCTATAACGCTCTCCTGCTGTATCTTATGGTAGAGAACCGTTCCCTCCACATTGCTTCTGAGCTCGTGAATACCATCCTCCGACCTGTACCTTAAAAGGATGTCCCCCTTTTTTACCTCATCACCCTTCTGCACATAAACTTGGACAATGCGGCCGTCCAGAGGTGCAGATACATGCATTATCTGCTCATGCGGGAACGCTATCCCCTTTATCTTTACAAAATCGTTTACTGTTGTGTTGAACGCCCATATGCATACGGCAACCACACAAATGAGGATGCTGAGCAACCACACATAAAACGACGGACCGCTCACCTGGATATAATCCTTTATCCTGTCCGGTGACTCTACAGTATCCAACGCCTGTTGGCGGAACAGTTTGTTTCCCATATCTTATCCTTTTACCTGATGATGGATGCGCACGGTCACATTCATGCCTTCCATAAGGCCGGCATACCCCTTGACCAAAGCCTTTATCTGAATA
>JAFOER010000077.1 GCA_017380095.1 Bacteroidales bacterium | reverse complement strand
TTGCTGCCCACACCGTAACCGCCGGCAACAATAATCTGTGAACCTTTAATGTCTATCTTCTTCTCCTCAATGTGCCTTTCAATTATCTCAACAGCAAAATCCGCATCTGAAAGGATGGAATCCACATCAATTCTGTTTACACAACCTGCAACAGGAGCATCAAGTGCCTCTTTCTTCATTACACCCTCACGTACGGTAGCCATCTGTGGCCTGTGCTCAGGGTTTACAATAGTTGCAATGATGTTTCCTCCAAATGCAGGGCGGATCTGGTAAAGGAGATTCTCCCATTTGTTCCCTTTTGTATCCTGGTGGTCACCAATCTCAAGTGAAGTACAGTCTGCAGTAAGTCCGCTGTGAAGCGCACTTGAAATTCTTGGGGCAAGGTCACGACCTATGCAGGTTGCACCAAACAGCGCAATCTGAGGCTGCTCCTGGCGGAATAGTGAGATTGCAATTGAAGCATAAGGCAAGGTTCTGAAGAACTCAAGCTTGCTGTCATCTGCAAGGTGTATTTTCTTTACGCCATAAAGATAAAGTTCATCTTTAAGGTTCTCAACATTATAACCTATAAGCAAAGCCTCCAAATCACATTTGAGGGTCTGTGCCAATGATCTTGCTTTGGTAAGAAGCTCCAGGCTCACATCGCACAATTTGCCGTTATCTGTCTCACAAAATACTATAATATTGTTCATTTTGTCTATTCAAATTAATGGTTAGTGAATCTGTTAGCCAATTGTATGGTTAGCAAGAAGTTCTGAAATCAGTGAATCAATGTCTTCTGCAGAAGCGGTAAGTTTCTTTGCCTCTTTGGCCTGGAATACAATATTCTCCACCTTCTTCACTTTTGTAGGTGAACCTGCCATACCGTATGAATTATCCTCGCCTCCTACATCCGCAGTTCCCCACTCTGTAATTTTAAGGTAAGGATACTCATCAAGAGAAAGGAGCCAATTTGCACCTTCAGCAGTATCCTCGGTAACGGTTCTTGCATATTTGTATTTCATCACCTGTTTTGCATGTCTCGGACGGCAAGGTGCAGCAGTAGCATGTACAGTAATCAGACAAGGAAGGGTAGAGGTTACAACTTCCACACCTCTCTCAAGTCTTCTCTTTACAGTTACTTTTGTATCATTTATTTCAAGAATCTCCTCTGCATAAGTTACCTGAGGAAGTGAAAGTTTCTCTGCAACCTGAGGACCAACCTGCGCAGTATCACCGTCAATTGCCTGGCGTCCAGCAAGGATGATGTCGGGATTAATCTTCCCGATAGCCTGTGAAAGTGCATATGAAGTTGCAAGTGTATCTGCTCCGGCAAATTTGCGGTCAGTAAGAAGGATGCCGCCGTCAGCACCTCTGAAAAGTCCTTCCCTGATAACATCAGCTGCTCTGAATGGACCCATGGTAAGCAAAAGAACCTCAGAGCCGGGGTTCTGATCCTTGATATACAATGCCTGCTCAAGGGCATTCATGTCTTCTGGATTAAAAATAGCCGGAAGTGCAGCTCTGTTGACAGTGCCTTCCGGGGTCATGGCATTTTTACCCACATTTCTTGTATCGGGTACCTGTTTTGCCAGAACTACAATTTTCAATTTTTTAGTCATAATCGGTTTCTTCAATATATATAACAAGCAAATATAGGTATTTTTTATTAAAAATGTATTTTGCATCACATTTAATTTAATTAACTTTGCGTGATTAACTGTTTTTATAACTTTTAAAAAGTGTAATTATAAATATGGAAATTCCAGCAAAATATAATCCTGCCAACATAGAGGACAAATGGTATGAGTACTGGTTGGAGAACAAATTCTTCCATTCTCAACCAAATGAAAAAGAAGCATATACAATTGTAATACCACCACCTAACGTAACTGGAGTATTGCATATGGGACATATGTTGAACAATACCATCCAGGACATTCTTGTACGTCGTGCAAGAATGAAGGGTAAAAATGCGTGCTGGGTTCCGGGTACAGACCACGCCTCAATTGCTACCGAGGCCAAAGTTGTAAAGAAGCTTTCTGAGCAGGGAATCAAAAAAAGTGACCTCACAAGGGAGGAATTCCTCAAACATGCATGGGACTGGACAAACGAGCATGGCGGAATAATCCTCAAACAGTTGCGCAAGCTTGGAGCAAGCTGCGACTGGGACAGGACAGCCTTTACAATGGATGAGAAAAGGAGCGAGAGTGTAATAAAGGTATTTGTAGACCTATATAATAAGGGGCTTATCTACCGTGGCCTCAGAATGGTGAACTGGGATCCAAAAGCCCAGACAGCATTGAGCAATGAAGAGGTTATATACAAGGATGAGAAAAGCAAGCTTTACTATTTGAGATATTATGTGGATGAGCAGGCCGGATCTACAGACGGTGAAGAGGCTGGAGCTGTAGTACTGAATCCTGCAGATCCGTTCGACCCTACAGTAAAACATCAGATACTCCATAAGGATGAGCAGGGAAGAAGATATGCTGTAGTTGCAACAACCCGTCCTGAGACCATCATGGGTGATACAGCAATGTGCATAAACCCTAAAGACCCTAAAAACACATGGTTGAAAGGCAAGAAAGTTATTGTTCCCCTTGTAAACCGTGCAATTCCGGTAATTGAGGACAGATATGTGGAGATTGAGTTCGGTACAGGTTGCCTTAAAGTAACCCCTGCACACGACACCAACGACTACATGCTGGGCAAGACACACAACCTTGAGACAATTGACATCTTCAACGCAGACGCCACATTGAGTGAAGCTGCCGGACTGTATGTAGGTATGGACCGTATGGCTGTGCGCAAGCAGATTGTAAAAGATCTTCAGGAGGCAGGCCTTATGGAGAAGATTGAGGACTATGAGAACAAGGTGGGCTATTCGGAGAGAAACTCTGATACAGCAGTGGAGCCAAGACTCTGCATGCAGTGGTTCCTGAGAATGCAGCACTTTGCAGACATAGCTCTTCCTCCAGTAATGAATGATGAACTTAAGTTCTATCCTACAAAATACAAGACAACCTACCACAACTGGCTTGACAATATCCAGGACTGGTGTATCAGCCGCCAGCTATGGTGGGGACACAGGATTCCTGCTTATTTCCTTCCTGCTTCAGTAGAGGGTGACGAGAAATTTGTAGTTGCTGAGAATGTGGAGAAGGCAGTTGAACTTGCAAGGGCAATACCTGGATATGAGAACATAACTGCAGCCGAGCTCAGACAGGATGATGATGCCCTTGATACATGGTTCTCATCATGGTTGTGGCCAATCTCATTGTTTGACGGTATAGACAACCCTCAGAATGAGGAGATAAAATACTATTATCCTACAAGCGACCTTGTAACAGGTCCTGATATCATTTTCTTCTGGGTAGCCAGAATGATTATGGCAGGTTACGAGTATATGGGAGAGATGCCTTTCAAGAATGTATACTTTACCGGTATTGTAAGGGACAAGCTGGGACGCAAGATGTCAAAATCACTTGGAAACTCTCCGGATCCGCTTGAACTTATTGCAAAATACGGTGCTGATGCAGTACGTATGGGAATGATGCTTTCAGCCCCTGCAGGAAATGACATCCTGTTTGATGAGGCACTATGTGAGCAGGGACGTAACTTCAACAACAAGATATGGAATGCCTTCCGTCTTGTAAGCGGATGGAATGTTGATGAAGCTGCAAAACAGCCTGAAAGTTCAGAGATTGCTGTAAAATGGTTTGGAACTATGCTTGCCAAGGTAAGCGCGGAGATTGAGGATCTTCTTTCAAAATACCGTTTGTCTGAGGCATTGATGGCAATCTACAAATTGTTCTGGGATGATTTCTGTGCTTGGTACCTGGAGATGGTAAAACCTGCTTACGGAGCCGGCATAGATCCTGTAACCTACAAGGCTACAAAAGGGTTCTTTGATTCACTGTTGAGAATTCTGCACCCATTCATGCCATTCATCACAGAGGAGTTGTGGCAGAACCTTGAGCAGCGCAATGCGGGAGAGACAATCATGTTCCAGAGCGTATCTGCAGGTGAACAATATGATGCTTCTATCCTTGAGCAGTTTGAGAATGCTTCTCAAGTTGTTATGAACGTGAGAAACATAAGACAATCAAAACAGATTTCACCTAAGGAGGCACTTGAGATTTTTGCAAAGGCACCATATGACAACTATATGGACCCAATTGTAAAGAAACTTGCAAATATCTCAAATATCACAGCTGTAGAGGCATTTGATGCAGATGCACAGGGTGTAAACTTCATGATAAAGACAAGCGAATTCTTCATTCCTCTAAATGAGCATATAAATGTAGAGGAGGAAGTAGCCAAAATGAAAGCCGAGATTGAGTATTACGAGAAATTCCTCAAACAGGTTAACGGCAAACTTTCAAATGAGAAATTCGTAAACAACGCACCTGAGAATGTTGTTGCAATGGAGAGGAAGAAACAGTCCGATGCCACAACAAAACTTGAGAACCTGCACAACAGGATTGCAGCATTGCTGAAGAAATAAGTTTATTATAAGGGCCGGGGATGAACACATCCCCGTGTCCATTATAATATTGAGGAGATGGAGTCATATAAAGGTTTATCTGACAAGCAGATACAGGAAAGCAGAGCCAAATTTGGCACAAATGACCTGACACCCCCACAAAGGGAGAGTTGGGTTAAATTGTTATTGGGCAAATTCAATGATCCAATCATAAAACTCTTGCTGTTTGCAACACTGCTCTCATTCATTACAGGATATTTCCATGGTTCGGTAGTGGAGAGCCTCGGAATACTTATAGCAGTGTTTCTTGCCACATTCATTTCATTTATAAATGAATACAAGGCAGGAAAGGAGTTTGACGTACTCAATAAAGTGAACGATACTGCACCTGTTAAAGTTTACAGGAACGGTACCGCAACCCAGGTTGCCAAAAATGAGATAGTTGTAGGTGACATAGTGATTCTTTCGCAGGGAGATGAAATACCTGCAGACGGAAAACTCCTCTCAAGCATAGAATTGAGTGTGAACGAATCATCTCTCAACGGTGAATCTGTAGCGTCAAGAAAAAGCCATATTCCTGTAAAGGAGTTTGCAGGTACCTATTCGCCAAATTATGTGTACAGAGGCACAACAGTAACAGAAGGTGAGGGTGTGTTTGAAGTTAGTACTGTAGGAGATTCAACGGAAATTGGAAAAACAGCAAGACAGGCAGCTGAAATTACCGGAGCAAAAACTCCGTTGAACAGGCAGCTCGACAAGCTGAGTACTGTAATTGGAAAAATAGGCTTTACCATTGCCGCACTTACATTTGCCGCATTGGTTATAAGGGATTACATTCTGGGAGTAATATCATTTGAATTCTCGCTGGACAATCTTACAATCCTTCTGAGTTTCTTTATGATAGCAGTAACACTCATTGTTGTTGCAGTACCGGAAGGACTTGCCATGAGTGTAACCTTGAGCCTTGCCTACAGTATGCGCAAAATGACTGCGGGGAACACCCTTGTAAGAAAAATGCATGCCTGCGAAACAATGGGTGCCACAACCGTCATCTGCACAGACAAGACAGGTACCCTCACACAGAACAGGATGCAGGTACAGTACTGTTCTGTTCTTCCAAGCAAGGATTTTGCAGCCGAAATTGCACTCAATTCAACAGCACTTATAGAGGAGGGGGCAGACGGTTCTATGAATGCAGTTGGAAACCCTACAGAGGGAGCAATACTTGTATACCTGCAGGAGAAGGGATTTCCATACAGGAAACTGAGGGAAGAGTTCAAAATAGTGAAGAGACTTCCTTTCAGCACAGAGAGGAAATATATGGCAACAATTGCCGACTTCAATTCTCCTGAAACAGTTACTCTCCTTATAAAAGGTGCTCCTGAGGTAATCATTTCAAAATGCAAGGATGTTGATGAGGCTGCAGAACTAGCCAGAATAAAGGAATACCAGCAGAAAGGAATGAGGTCACTTGCTTTTGCTAAAGTTGAAATACCTCTTCTTGATGCAGAGAATGAAGTGGAGGAGATTGTCGGGAAGATGAAATTTGGGTATACCGGATTTGTGGCAATTGCAGACCCTATAAGGTTTGATGTACCCGATGCAATGGACCAGTGTCTGAAAGCAGGTATTGCAGTTAAGATTGTAACAGGTGACACATCACTTACAGCAATTGAGATTGCAAGACAGGCCGGGCTGTGGAAAGAAGGGGACACAATAGAGAAGAACCATATTACAGGAGCTGAGTTTGCTGCTCTTGATGACAAAGCTGCCACAGAGGCTGCATTGAGCATAAAGGTAATGTCCAGGGCACGCCCTGCTGACAAGATGAGGCTTGTAAAACTGCTGCAGCAGAGCGGACAGGTAGTTTCAGTTACAGGTGACGGTAC
>JAFOER010000076.1 GCA_017380095.1 Bacteroidales bacterium | reverse complement strand
GTTGAGGGTGTGTTTTGTGCCCGTGGTGCCGATACTGGGCACGCTTGGGGCTGTTTTTGTGACAACGCTATATGAAGTTACGGGAGTTTATAGTTTTTGTGCAGGAGCAATTGGCTCCTTTGTACCCCCAGCAGGAGTGCAAGGCAATGGCTGTGCGTCTTCTGAAGGAGTGTATTGCAGGGTATAAAGGGTATGAGCATCTGGTGGAGCCGGCAACGGAACTGGATACTTTCTCGTTGGAGGTGCACAGTACCGGCACAGAAGAATATCTCCTCTCGTGTGTAAAGAGACTGGCAACCGGTGAACCTCTACAATATGTCCTGGGGTATGAGTGGTTCTGCGGCCACAGGTTCAATGTGGCGCCGGGAGTTCTGATACCCCGCCCGGAGACAGAGGAACTGGTGAACAGGGCAATTGAATTTGCGCAAAAGGCACAGGCAGTGGCACAGGAAACATCCGCATCAAACGGACAGCGCCACATAAGAATCCTGGATATCTGTACCGGCAGCGGCTGTATAGCATGGAGCCTGGCAGCGGCAATACCGCAGGCTGCGGTTTACGCCTGTGACATTTCCACAGTGGCATTGCAGATTGCCGGTTCACAAAATATTTTTAATCCCGACGGAACACCGGCACAGGTGAATTTCTTTGAATGTGATATCCTTTCCCCGCATGCAGAGCAGATGATATTTTCCCAGTGTGAGGATACCTGTACAAACGGCAATTCCTGCAGTACCTCTGATGTGGTTGCAAGTGATTCCGGATGTGGAGTGCTTGACCTCATTGTCAGCAATCCTCCATATGTCTGTGACAGTGAGAAACTTCAGATGCGCCCAAATGTCCTGGAGCATGAACCCCATCTTGCCCTCTTTGTTCCCGACGAGGATCCGTTAATGTTTTACCGTGCAATTGCACAATTGTCGGGAAGATTGCTCAAACCGGGCGGTGCCCTGATGTTTGAGATAAACGAGAGGTTCGGGCAGGAAACAAAAAAAATCCTGCAGGACCTTGGCTTTGGAAACTGCCGGGTAGTGCAGGATATTTTTGGGAAGGATAGGATGGTTCTCGGCTACAAGAACTTCTCGTAGGCTGCCATGTCTATGAGGCCATGGCCGCTGAGGTTGAAGAGGATCACCTCTTCTTTGCCCTCTTCTTTGGCTTTGAGAGCGGCGCGGATGGTTGCGGCTATGGCGTGGGTTGATTCTGGGGCCGGGATGATACCTTCGGCGCGGGCAAAGAGGATGCCGGCCTTGAAGGTCTCGTCCTGCGGGATTGCTACGGAGTTGATGTAGCCGTCCTGAACAAGCTGGCTCACAATCTGTCCGCCACCGTGGTAGCGGAGACCTGCAGCGTGGATCTGTTCAGGCTGGAAGTCGCTTCCAAGCGAAAGCATTGGGATTAGCGGGGTTGTTCCGGCTGTATCTCCAAAATCGTACATCATCTTACCCTGTGAAAGTTTAGGGCAGCATGCAGGCTCTGCGGCAATGAACTCGGTGGTTTTGCCCTCTGTAAGGTTGTGGCGCAAGAATGGGAATGTGATTCCGGCAAAGTTTGATCCGCCGCCAAAGCAAGCTATGACTTTGGTAGGGTAGTCGCCGGCAATCTCCATCTGTTTTTCTGCCTCAAGGCCTATGATTGTCTGGTGCAGCAATACGTGATTAAGTACGCTTCCAAGTACATATTTGCAGTTAGGGGTGTTGCGGGCCATCTCCACAGCCTCGGAGATTGCAATTCCAAGGCTGCCGCCGCAGTCGGGCTGGGTGGCAAGGATGTTGCGGCCGAACTCGGTTACTTCAGAAGGGGAGGCGTGTACCTGACCGCCATATGTGCGCATTACAAGCTTGCGGTAAGGTTTGGCGTGGTAGCTGCTCTTTACCATAAAAACATTGAGGTCAAGCCCAAAGTGCTCGCAGGCGATGCTCATTGAGGAACCCCACTGTCCTGCACCGGTCTCGGTGGTTAGGTGGGTGATTCCCTGTATCTTGTTGTAGTATGCCTGTGGGATGGCAGAGTTCAGCTTGTGTGAACCTACCGGGCTGATGCTCTCGTTCTTGAAGTAGATCTTGGCAGGGGTGTCGAGGGCCTTCTCCAGTCCGCTCGCACGCACAAGTGGGGTAGGACGGTAGATTTTCAGAAGTGTACGGACCTCGTCGGGAATATCAATATATCTCTCCTTTGAGAACTCCTGTGCTACCAGTTCCTTTGCAAAGAGCTGCTCCATGTCCTCTTTGGTAAGGGGTTCCCTGGTCTGAGGGTTCAAAAGGGGCTGGGGCTGGTTTGGCATATCTGCCAATATGTTGTACCATTGCTTTGGAATCTCATCCTCGGGCAATGTGATTTTTTTGGTTGTCTTCATGGTATTTATTGGTTATTGTTGGAAGTTAAGGTCTTGAATCCTATCGGTTTGTTTTTTTCAACAGTTTTTGGCTGTTTTATAGATAAAGCGGCAATAGCTTCATATATGTTGTCCAGTTCGCTTCTTATATCCTCAGAAAGGTCATTGACCGCTTCCATATTTTCTTCATCATTTTTTTCCATCAGTGCAAGCTTGGCTTTTATTTCTGCAAGTTCAGCAGTTATAATGGCCGATGTAGCCATATAATTTCTCATAGCTACAAATGTCCTGATTATTGCGCGGTTTACCTTTATTGCAGTATTGCTTCTCAAGACGCTGGAGAGCATGGAAACTCCTTGTTCTGTAAAGGCGAGAATACCGTATCTGTTACCACCTCTGTTTGAGGTGCCAATTTGGCACCTCAAACTGGTAATCAGAGTGTTATATTCTTGATTTGTTAGCTCAAACATGAAATCTTCCCCTTCAAACCTTTCTATATTACGCTTAACCTGTCTTACAAGCTGCTTGGTTTCAACTCCATACAATTCGGCCAAATCCCTATCCAGCATTACCCTTTGTCCTCTAATCTCAAAGATTCTGTTTTGAATTGTCATCACCTCATTCATACGCACTATTTTTATAACGATTGTTCTTTTACAGCAAAAATAAAAGCAGTTGAAATGCTAAAAAATCTGTTTCACCAATTCGGCTACGGTAGATATCTGGATTACCTGCAGGCCTTTGTATTTCTTCTCCTCAGGATTGTTGAATGAGGAGATGAATATTTTTTTCATACCCAGTTTGGCAGCCTCGGCAATGCGCTTTTCAATCTGGCTTACCGGGCGGATCTCTCCGCTTAGGCCTATCTCGCCGGCGAATGCCACATTTGCAGGGAGGCTGGCATCAAAGTTTGAAGAGAGGATTGCCGCAACAATTGCCAGGTCGCAGGCAGGGTCTGTAATCTTGAGTCCTCCGGCCATATTCAGGAATACATCTTTCTGGGAAAGCTTGAATCCTACCCTCTTTTCCAGAACAGCAAGGAGCATATTCATCCTGCGGACATCAAATCCCGTTGCAGAGCGCTGGGGTGTACCGTAGGCGGCGGTGCTTACCAGTGACTGCACCTCAATGAGGAACGGACGGCTTCCGTCAAGCATGGCGGCAACGGCAATTCCGCTGAGATTTTCCCCGTGCATTGGAATGAACATCTCCGAAGGGTTGAGCACCTCCCGCAATCCGTCCGAACACATCTGGTAAACCGCCAGTTCAGCAGTAGAGCCAAAGCGGTTCTTTATGCCGCGCAATATCCTGTATGCATGGCGGTTGTCACCCTCAAACTGCAGTACCACATCTACAATGTGCTCAAGCACCTTAGGGCCTGCAATGCTGCCGTCCTTTGTAATGTGTCCAATGAGTATTACCGGCGTGCCTGTCTCCTTTGCAAATCGGAGCAGTGCAGCTGCACACTCCCTCACCTGGGAAACGCTTCCTGCAGAAGATTCAATATTCTGTGAGTATATCGTTTGTATAGAGTCAATTATAACAAGTTGGGGAGCTGTGGCATGAGCCTCCTTAAGGATATTTTCAAGCAGAGTTTCTGAAAGTACAAGGCAGTTGTCGTGCACTCCGCCCAATCTCTCGGCCCTCATCTTTATCTGCTTGGCGCTCTCCTCGCCAGAGACATACAGTGTACGGATATTTTCGTTCATAAGAGGAATCTGCAGGCTCAGGGTAGATTTTCCTATTCCCGGTTCACCTCCCAGCAGCACAAGGGACCCTTTTACCATTCCACCGCCAAGTATGCGGTCCAGTTCATTTCCTTCCCGACAGTTTCCGGTGCCTGCGGCCACCTCTTTTCCTGCGCATCCCAACAGAATCCTGCTCTCATTCCCGCTCTCAATCTGGGGAAGGGGTTGCGGTTTGGCATTGCCTGTACCCTGCAGGTATGACTGTGCTCTGGATGTGAGTGATGAACTGTCGGGAGACTTGCTTACAATCTCCTCAACCATTGTATTCCACTCCCCGCAAGCAGGGCATTTTCCCATCCATTTGGGGCTCTCATTTCCGCAGGCGCTGCAGAACCACGCTTTTTTGATCTTTGCCATAAAATCCTTTCCTCTCCTTTAAGGCAAATTTAGGAATAATTATTTATATTTGTATTTACTCGCATCTTTTGATACAAATGTTCAAAAACAATAATATGAAGAAGAGCTTTTTATTTGTTCTCCCTGCATTGTTTTTCTTTAATGCAGTGTTTGCGCAGGCTCCACAGAGGGAGGAGGTTGCAAAGGAGATTGATTCTTATGTACAGCAGGTGATTTCTACCTGGAAGATTCCTGGAATGGCAGTTGCATTTTCATGGGGCAATGAGCCGTTGCTTGTAAAAGGTTACGGTGTAAAGGAGCAGCGCCCTGCAGACGGCATAGGTTTCAGGGGCATTTCTGCTAATGACCGCAGAGTGGCAAGCGGCGGAGTGCCGGGTGTTGTGAACACTCCTGGTGAGCCAATTGATGAGAATACAGTTTTCCAGATTGGTTCCGTTTCCAAATCTTTTACCGCAACCATTATGGGACAGCTTGTGGATGAGGGGCTTGTAAAATGGACAGATACAGTAAAGAATATCCTTCCGGATTTCAAATACTATGACCCTTGGGTTACAGACCACATGCAGGTGATGGATATCATGACACACCGTACCGGTATCGGTGGTCAGGTTGGAACCTATTTCCCTAACCTTGGCTACGACCGTGAGGATTGCTACAGGATGCTTGCCTTGTACAAGCCTGCCTATACTTTCAGGGGAGCATACCAGTACAACAACTCAACATTCCTCATTGCAGAGAAAATTATTGAGAAGGTAACCGGCAAGAGTTGGGAGGAGAACCTTCAGGAGAGGGTTTTCAACAAGGCCGGAATGAAGAGCTCTTCTGCAAATGCAGACGGTTATGCCGCTTCAAAGAACGTTGCTACACCTCACGATTACAGATACACTACAGTAGAGCTTGCCAAGGCCCAGTTCCCTGAGCTTGTGGATGTGCCTGCAGATACAAAAGGTGAGATTGTAACACTTCCCCTTTACGGAGATGAGCAGGCCCTTTACTGGCTTACAGGTGTAGGTCCTGCCGGAAGCATCAACTCTACAGTTGTGGACATGTTGCGTTATGCACAGATGCACATGAACAACGGTTATATTGTAGATAATGCAGATACCACCAGAGTAATGTCCGAGAAGGCAATGAGAAAACTTCACGAGGGAGTTACCATTACTTCCCAGAATGACAACCGCACCACCTTGTATGCACACTGCTGGTTTGTGGAGCAGAACAACAAGTACAGATTGTACTTCCATACAGGTACTACCTGGGGTATGACAGCAATTTGTTTCTTCGTTCCTGAGGTAAAATTGTCGGGAGTAATCCTGTCAAACTGCGAGATGGGTTCAAATCCGAGATATGCAGTAATGTACAAACTGGTAGACCTTGTAATGGGCTTGCAGGGCAAGGATTACAACAAGGAGTATTTTGAGAGCTACATCACTTCAAATGAGAAGAGCTGGGCAAAAGAGCGTGCTGCACAGAAGGAGGTCCTTCCTGCCCCTGCTCCCGACAAGGCAATTGTGGGTGAGTATGCAAAGGATGAACTGTTCGGTGATGCAAAGATTACCAAGGAGAACGGTGAGTTGTACATCTCCCTCGGCAAGCAGGGTTACAAGAACAGACTTGTACATATAAATGGTGCAACCTGGCATTTCCGCAGCGACGGATACGCTTTCCCTGTTACCTTTACTTTTGATGAGGAGAATAAAAAGGCTACCGGCTTTGTTGTAGGCTTCCCTAACGGTGAGGAAAACAGCATTGGTGGCTGGAAACGCAAATAATTAAAACACTATAGACATGAAAAAACTTTTGTTATTGGTACTGGCAGTTGTTTTGGCCAGTGGAGCATACGCTCAGAAAATTGTGGGCCTTTCATCAAAGGCGCGTGCAGGTGAAGCAGCTGCAAACTCAACTTATGTAAATGCAGTAAGGATGGCCGGTGGTGTTCCGCTTGTTATTCCTATGACTACAGATGACAAACAGATTGACGCTATCCTAAATGTCATTGATGCACTTATAATGACAGGCGGCGAGGATCTTGCACCTCTTGAGTATTATGGAGAGGAGCCTCATCCAAATCTTGGCGAGGTGGTTCCTGCAAGGGATGCATTTGATGTAAAACTTATCAAAAAGGCTGTAGCAAAAGGTATTCCTGTTTTGGGTATCTGCCGTGGCGTACAGGCCATGAACGTGGCATTCGGCGGTACTTTGTACCAGGATATCCCTACCCAGTTGCCTACCTACAGCATCCAGCACTCACAGGATGCTCCAGGCAGTCTTGGAACACACAGCATTACAATTGACAAAAACTCTGCTTTATACAAACAGGTTGGTGTAGAGAAAGTTGCTGTAAACAGCTTCCATCACCAGGCAGTGAAGGATGTTGCTCCAGGTTTCAAGGCTACAGCATTCTCTAAAGACGGTTGCATTGAAGCAATAGAGAAAATAGACAATCCTAAGGTTTGGGGTGTACAATTCCACCCTGAGCACCTTGTAAACGGTAAGGATGCCAAGAATTTCGTTGGTATCTTCAAGGCGCTGTTGCAGTAAGGATTTGAATGTATGATGACAATAAGAAACTCCGGAAAACTGATCGTTTTCCGGAGTTTCTTATTGTCATTTTGTATTGTCGGGAACTTTATTGTCGGGAAGCAAGTTCCTTCACTTTTGCATTGAAGCCGGATGCAGCAATCATATCCTCAATGTTTATGTGCATCCTGTATCTCCAGTAGTGTTCCGTATTGGCAGGGTTGTTGATCCTCTCGGTTGCAGGGTCACCTTTGCGGAGCTTGCCGTCTATTGAGAGCCAGTCCTGAAGCGGCAGGATTGCAAGCATGCTTGGGGCTGCCATGTTTGCGGCAATTGTTGTAGAGCACTCCTCTGGGGTTGCATCACCGGTGCCGTTGCGCTGTCCCAGCCACATTCTCATTGTCTCGCAATCGTGGGTGCTGGTTGTGCATACACTCAGGTACGGGTAGGAGGCAGGGTCGCCAAGTCCAATCCCAAACTGTTTAGGCATAATCTGCAGCTCAAGTGAGAGAATCTTGAGGTTGTTCATGCAACGTGTTACAGACTCGTTGAGCATTCCAAGGTCCTCGCCGCATGTAAGCATGTTTGTAGAGGCAATCAGCTGCTGGAGCTTCTTCATTGCATTGTTGTACCAGAACTCGTTGTGCCTTACGTGGAAGAAGTTGTAGTGCAATCTTCTGAATGCTTCCTGCTGGCTATGGGTAAGCAGGGCAAATCCTTCCCTCTGCTCTCCACCTATCATAGGGTGGAATTTCCCTTTGCTGTAAGGGTCCTCCACAAATATTCCTGTCTCCTCCACATTGTTGAAACCCCACGATGAGAGCTCTTCCCTTGAAAGAGGGTATGCAGGTGAGAAATGGCCCCACATGCCGCTCTTGTACTCTATAGGGGTTTCCCAGATTCTGAAGAATCCAAGGATATGGTCTATGCGGTATGCGTCAAAATAGTCTGCAAAATGGGTGAAACGGTTCCTCCACCAGGTGTAGTTGTCTTTTGCCATCTCATCCCAGTTATAGGTTGGGAATCCCCAGTTCTGGCCGTCGGCCGAGAAGAAATCAGGCGGAGCACCGGCCTGCTGGGTAAAGTTGAAGAGATGGGGATATTGCCATGCCTCTACGCTGTCTCTGGATATTCCAATTGGAATGTCGCCTTTCAGTGCCACACCTTTTTCGTGGGCATACTCCTTTGTCTGGACCATCTGTTTGTGCAGGTGGTACTGTACAAAGAGGTAGAAATGGATATCTGTATATAGAGGGCTTTTTTTGCCTGTGAGTTTTTCCAGCAGTTCTTTGGAGAAAGTGGAGTATTCACCCCACTCCCTGAAGTTTGCTGTCTTGAAATGGTCTCTCAATGCGCAGAATGCTGCATATGGGTAAAGCCATTCCCTGTTCTGTTTTACAAACGAGTAGTAGCCAGGTTCTGCAAATGTGTTGTCCTTTTCCTGAGGATAGATTGCCCTAAGGAAGCTGATCTTGGATTTCCACGCCCCTTCATAATCCACAAACTCCTTTGCATTGAGTTCATCCCTCTCCTGCTCAAACTGTTTCTGCAGCCTCTTGTCTTCAAGTTCCCCTATACTTTGCAGATTGATGTACAGAGGGTGAAGGGCCTGTGTGGAGATGCAGTTGTAAGGGTATGAATCTCTCCAGGTCATGTATGCTGTAGTGTCGTTTATAGGGAGCAGCTGTATCATTGAGAGCCCTGTGGCATGTGCCCAGTCCACCATCTTGCGCAGGTCTGCAAAATCGCCTATTCCGTGGCTGGTTTTGCTCCTGAGGGAGAATACAGGTATTGCAACTCCGCTGAAACGGGGATTTCCCTGGTTGAAGTCTGCGCCGCAGAACTCCTTTATTACGGTACTGTGTTTAAGTGTCTTAGGTAGTGATAAGGTCCTGTTGTACCTGTTTTCCCAGATAAGGGAACCGTCCGGCATCTTTATAAGGAACTTGAATTCCCACTCTGTGCCATCCTCCTTTGTTATCTCAAAGCTTCTCTCCCATTTGAGGTTTTCCATCCTTCTGAGCGGTTTTGCCTGTGACGGGTCCCATGCGCCAAGTTTTTCCGGTGCACCGCAGATGAGTACCTGTCCCCCCTTGGGTACATTGGGTACAGCAACCCTCAATATGAGTTCGTTGGTGTGTATGTGGGTTTGGGTGTATGGCCAGTTGTTGTCGGCGAAGAATACCTCTGAGAAGGGGGCAGAGAGGAATGGCGCATCCACTGAATTTCCCTGCCACTGGTCGAAGGTGTCAATGGCTTTGGTTGATGAGTTCAGTGCAATGGCTCTCCCTTTGCCTGCCTCGTAGTGGATTCCGTTGGCCCCTTTTACAAAGTACCTGTATGAAACCACCCGTTCCTTGGTGAGGTTGCAGTTTATTTCACCCTCCCATTTGCCTGGTGCGGTACACACGAGGGGAAGTGCCTTGTTTATATCGTAATTGCCCAATGAAGGAGATGAACCTGTTATGAAAAGGTTTTCACCCCATTGGGTATTGTATTCAATATTGAATTTTATAATCATGATTTGATTACTCTTTTATGTGTTTTTTCCAAAGGCTTACGCTTATGAGCGAAGCCGCTCCGCAAAGGATCATTACAAGGGCCTGGGCCTCGTGGGAAATTGTGGCAAATATCACTCCGGTGGTCTGTGCAATGCCATAGACTTTGGCAAGAGCAAGACTTACAATAAAGTGATATGCCCCTATGCCACCCTGAACAGGAACTACCCATCCCATTCCTCCAACTATCATAAGGAAGAGGGCATCTGTGCCGCCAAGGTGCCCAACCTGGGCAAATGCATATATGGTTGTGAGGCTGGTGAGCCAGTAGGTAAGCCAAATGAGCAGGGTATAGAGGAAGAACATCCATTTGTGCTGCATCCTGAATGCAGTGAGTGCCCCCTCAAGAAGCCCTTTTGCTATGCGGAATATTTTCTCAAACAGCGGAATTCTGAGGATTGTCTTTCTGAATATCCATACGGCTGCCACTGTAAGGAGAAGCAGACCGGATAAAATGACAATGGGCCACATAAGGGAATTCATCTTCCCGAAGAGCGGTCCAATAATCTCTGCCTGTATGAATGAACCGAACTCCCCCCATTTGAAAAGGAGCAGCAAAGCCATCCACAGCAGCAGGCACAGCATGTCAAAACTGCGCTCTATTACCACTGTTCCCAATGATTTCTCCAGGGAGACCTTCTTTGTTGCTGCAATTACACCACACCTTGCAACTTCGCCGGCGCGGGGGAAAAGGAAGTTGGTTATGTATCCTACGTTTATGCCGTCAAATGTCTCCCTTACGGTAATTTCCTTGTTTATAGGGAGGAGCAGCAGGCGCCATCTGAGGGCCCGGACAAGAAATCCCAGGATTCCTATTGCCATAGATGCAAGTATCCACCACCAGTTGCACTCCTTGAGGCCCCCAATGAAATCACTCCATTTCACCCCTTTGAAGGAGAAATGGAGCAAGATTCCTGCAAGAGCCAGGAAGGCGAGGTACTTGAGCACCTTGCGCATCTTAGATAATCTTGTTTGTTAGAGAGTCTGGGAATACCACTTTTGGTTTGAAAGTTGAGGCCTCCTCCGGTGTCATCTGTGCGTATGCCATGATGATTACAAGGTCTCCAACCTCAAATTTGCGTGCAGCAGCGCCGTTGAGGCAAATTTTTCCGCTGCCTCTCTCGCCTCTGATAACGTATGTATCTATTCTCTCGCCATTGTTTATGTTTACAATGGTAACTTTTTCGTTTTCATAAAGCCCAGCTGCTTCAACAAGATCTTCATCTATGGTGATGCTGCCAATATAGTTGAGATTGGCCTCAGTTACACTTACACGGTGAATTTTTGATTTAAGGATTTCAAGTAGCATAGGTTATTGTTATTTTATTTTAATGTTGTCAATCAGTCTTACCGGGCGGGCATATACTGCACACCACAATTGGATTTTTTCTGCATCGTCCCAAGATGATACCGGCTTGAGCATGTCTGCATCAACAAGCTCAATGTATTCTGTCTCAAGCTCCACGTTGGAGTTTATATCTTTTGTAACAGCCTCAATTACCTGAGCCGGAGTCATTGTCTGTGAGTACTCCACCGCCTTTTTAAGGCATTTGTAGATATGTGGTGCCGCCTCCCTCTGTGCCGGAGTAAGGAGAGTGTTGCGCGAACTCTTTGCAAGGCCGTCCTCTTCCCTCAAGGTTGGGCACTGCACTATCTCAAGCTGGTAGTTGAGGTCCTTTACAAAGTATTTGATAATTGCAACCTGCTGGAAGTCTTTCTCTCCAAAGAATGCGAAATGGGGTTTTACAATGTCAAACAGACGGGTTACCACCTGTGCAACACCGTTGAAGTGGCCCGGTCTGCGCGGTCCCTCCCCGTAAGTGTCCAGTCCTCCAAGGTTGAAGACCCTTTCGTCGGGAGTAGGGTATATGTCAATTACCCTTGGGGCAAAAGCAATGTCAACTCCGCTTGCCTCAAGGAGTGCACAATCTGCCTCAAGTGTCCTTGGATATGTTGCAAGATCCTGAGGGTTATTGAATTGTGTAGGGTTTACAAATATACTTACTATAGTGTGCTTGCATTTTGCAACTGAATGTTCTACCAGTGAGATATGTCCCTGGTGAAGTGCCCCCATTGTAGGTACAAAACCTATGCTCTCCTGGTGCTGGAGAGACTCGCGGGCCTGAATGAACTCTTCTAATGTCTTTGCTACAATCATTGTTGTCTTGTTTTCAACCTGCAAACCTACAAAAAAATATAATACCAAACATTATTTAAGTATAATTTAGGAAAGTAGGAAGAATATGTGTAACTTTGTATATGGTATTGGTTTAAAATGGTAAATAAATGAAAATCAGATATTTGATTTTAATCATAGTGCTATTGCATCATCTTGGTGCACAAAGTTTGTGGTGCCAGGAGGATTATTTGGGGAAGATGGAGCGGGATGCGGTAATATACAGGGGACCTGTAGCCCTCAAATACCCGTTCCTTTATGAGGGGAGCACTTATGTGTTTTCTGATGAGTTTCTGGAGGGGAATGTGAGGTATAACGGCAAAACATATTATAGGGCTTTGCTCAATCTGGATGCGCACAGGGATGAATTGTGCATAAAGCTGCCGGAGTCTGGAGTTGTTGTAGTATTGTCAAAGGAGCTGGTTAAGGAGTTCTCGTTGGGAGAGAGGCGGTTCATAAAGGTCCGGTGGGAGGACGAAGATCTGATGGATGCATATTGCCAGGTGTTGTACAGCGGCAATGTAATGGTACTAAGGAAGGTTGAGAAGGATTTTTATCTGAGGGAAGGGATAACTCAGGTGGTGTATGAAAAAGTGAAGTATTACCTTGTCAAGGATGGAATTTTGCACAGGATAAAGAAGACGAAAGATATCGGGAAGCTTTACAGGGAAGAGCGGAGGAGGATTAACAGAGGTATAGCCGGCATACGGGAAACGGCATCCGGTGATGATGAGGTTTATGCCCGTGCCGGTGCTTTTATAGACAATATTTAATTGCAGGAAATGGGAAAGATCTGGAGAATAATGGTACTGCTGCTGTTTGCGTTTCCCTTTGGGACATTTTCCCAGGAGGTGAAAGAGTACCGCAATATAGGGATTGATTCGCTGATGGTGCTTATGAAGGGAGAGTGCTCCCAGAGGGTGTTTTATGTTGCGGGGGAAGATTCCCGCAATATGAATTTTACCATTGAGGTTCCGCAAGGGAAGAGCCTGTTGGGGCAGATAAAGGAGGTTTTGTCCGGTAAAGGTTATTCGGTTATTCCCTTTGAGGGGAATCTTCTTGTCCTCAAGGGGGTTGGCCTTACAGAATCCCTGCCGGGAGGTTACTTTGCTGTAAAGAAGGAAGTAAAGGCAAAGGAAATTGCAAAAGATTATATAGATGCTATAGAAAATGTCCGGAATATAGCCACTGTTGGGAACAAGGTATACCAGATTGGAAGCAGGCAGAATGCCAATGGGGGAAAGGCTTATCTGAGCGGCTTTGTGAGGGATTCGCGTACAGGTGAACCTGTTGCCGGGGTGACATTGTATGACAAGGGCTCAAAAGCGTTTGCACAAAGTGATGCCAACGGCTTTTACAGGTTGCTTCTGGCCTCAGGTGAAAGGGAACTGGAAGTGTCGGGGTATTCTTATGAGGACACCAGGCTCCATCTCGAGGTTTTTGGTGACGGCTCCCTGGATATAGTCATAAAGGAGAAGGTATTTTCACTTGGCGAGGTTGTGGTTTCTGCTGAGGGGGCAAATAATGTGAGGGGTACGGAAATGGGTATAGAGAGGATAAGGGTAGACAAGATAAAGAATGTGCCTACCGTATTGGGAGAAACTGATATAGTGAAAATTATACTTACACTTCCAGGTGTAAAATCTGTAGGGGAAGCTGCCAGCGGATTTAATGTGAGGGGAGGTGCAACCGACCAGAACCTTGTCCTTTTCAATGGGGGTACAGTTTACAATCCATCCCATCTGTTTGGAATGTTTTCCGGTTTTAATCCCGACATTGCTAATGATATTGAACTCTACAAATGTTCCATCCCTGTTGAGTATGGCGGAAGGATCTCTTCTGTGCTGGATGTGAAGAGCAGGGAAGGAAACAACAAGAATATGGCCGGGTCCTTGAGTGCAGGACTTCTTACGGCCAAAGGGCATATTGAGGGGCCTGTTGGGGACAAGACCACATTCATTGCCGCTGCAAGGGCTACATATTCCGACTGGCTGCTCGGGCTTTTGCCCCAGGACAGCGAGTACCGTAACGGTACAGCATCTTTCTATGACATTACTGCCGGTGTAACACATAAATTCAATGAAAGGAACAGCATGCAGCTGAACGGCTATCTGTCAGATGATGCCTTCAAGTTCAGTGTGGATACAAGTTACCGCTACAGCAATATGAATGCTTCACTCCGGTGGAACAGCAATTTCAGCGACCGCAATTCGATGGTTGCAACTGTGGGTTATGACAGATACGGATATTCAACGGTTGACGATTTCTATCCAACCAGGGCATATGAGATGTCGTACAATATAGGGCAGATTTATGGCAAGGTAAAATTGAAGACCCTTCTCAATGATGGGCATTCGCTGGTATATGGGGCAGATGCCATCCGTTATGACATCCTTCCGGGCAAGTATATGCCGTATGGAGAAGAATCCCTGGTGGCTCCAAAGATAATGGAGAAGGAGAATGCCGTTGAGGGGGCTGTGTATGTGAGTGATGTGTGGAATGTGTCTGAGCGCCTGTCACTGGATTATGGGGCGAGGTTCTCAATGTTCAGTTCAGACAAGTTCTATTGCGGCCCTGAGTTGAGGTTGTCGGGAAGATACATCCTCGATGACGGGGTTTCACTGAAGTTTGGGTTCAACAGCATGAGGCAGTATATACATATGCTTTCAAATACTGTTTCCATTTCCCCTACAGATACCTGGAAACTGAGCGACAAGGATATCAGGCCGCAAAGCGGATGGCAGTTGGCAGGAGGCTTGTATGCGTCTGTCTTCCAGAATAAAGTGGATGCCTCGTTGGAGGTGTACTGGAAAAGGATGAGAAATTACCTCGATTACAAGAGCGGTGCGGTAATTCTCATGAATGAGGAGATTGCCAAGGATGTGGTTCCGGTGAAGGGACAGGCCTATGGAGTGGAACTGATGCTCAAGAAACCGTTGGGGAAACTTAACGGATGGCTTTCGTATACATATTCCCGTACAAGGCTGAAGGAGGACTCAGACAGGGGAATTGCTGCAATCAACAAAGGGAAGTGGTACAATGCATCCTCAGACAAGCCGCATGAGATAAAGCTTGTGGGCAACTACAAGTTTACCCATCGTGTAAGTTTGTCGGTGAACGGGGATTATGCAACAGGACGGCCGGTTACTGTACCTGCTGCCAAGTATTATTATGGCGGAGGTTACAGGCTCTATTTTACGGAGAGGAACTCATACAGGATTCCGGATTATTTCAGGATAGATGCCTCAATAAACATTGAGCCTACCCACAGGATAAAGGCCTTTACCCATTTCTCTTTTACATTGGGAGTGTATAATGTTACGGGACGCAAGAATGTATATTCCGTTTTCTTTGAGAATGAGAATGCCGGAATTAAGGTAAACGGATACAAGATGAGTGTGTTTGGGGCCCAGATACCTTATCTTACACTTAACTTTAAATTTTAGGAGGAGGTAAAAATGAGATATACAGGAATGTTTAAATTTTTGTTTGCCGTTTTGCCGCTTCTGTGCAGTTGCGTCTATGAATTTGATCCTGCAGATGTCCCTGTGCCGGGAGAGGATGGAATGATGCTGGTGGTTGAGGGGGATATAATAGCGGGAGGCATCACCCAGGTCTCCTTGAGCTATACAACCGAAATGTTTGATTATGAGTATCCGTGGGAGTGGATACAGGGAGCATCGGTGTGGGTAGAGAATGAGGCGGGAGAGGTCTGGGGTGCCGCTCCTCCCGACAATTTTGCAGACACTTCCGGGTACAGGGTGCAATCTCCGTACGGATACCTCAAGCACCGGATTGACACAAGGGATCTGCCCCTTGACGGCAAATACAGGTTGTGCATATCAATACCCGACAGAGGGGAATATGTATCTTCTTTCAAACCTGTACAGATAACACCACCAATTGACAGTGTTACCTGTTCAGTATCATCAGATTCACTTCAGGCATTTCTGGAGGTTACCTCACACGGCAGTGCGCAGGAGACGGGCCGCTACAAGTGGATATTCAGGGAGAACTGGAACAACAGTCCGGATATTGTTCCCGATATACAGTACGTTTACAATGGCGATTTTATGGCCGATTATACCCAAAGTCAGAAGGAAGCCATGATGAACTGTTTTGGTGAGGCATATTCGTCGGGAATAATCATAGCATCAACGGAGGATCTGAGTGAGAACCTTGTTTACAGGCAGAGGGTTGCTGCAATAGATTCATATGACAAGAAGGTTAAGGGTATGTATTGTATTTCTGTGGTGCAGATGTCGTTGGATGAGGAAGGGTATGCATATTGGGAGTCAATGAAGAAGAACACAACAGGAATGGGAGGTCTCTTTGATCCGCAGCCGAGTGAGGTGAACGGCAATATATCATCTGTTACCAACCCGGGAGAGACGGTTATAGGGTATATAAATGTGTGTACATTACAGTATGGGAGGCTGTTTGTGGATTGGGAGAAAGTTGGCATTTATGACAGGGGGGGCTGCTGGAATGTGATAATGTATCCGATGGACCAGTGGCGTACAGCGTATGCGGCCGGCAAACGCCCTGTCTATTATGGAATGACTGAGAGTGGCGGAAAGGATATGGGTATTGCCGGATGGGTGGATGAGCGTTGTGTGAAGATTGAACAATGCGTTGGAAAGCCTTCATTCTGGCCGCTGTAATTTTTGTAAGGAGTTAAGGCTATGGCTAAAAGGATATTTTTTCAATTTGTACTGGTGTTTGCCCTGTTGCTGCAGACACAGGTGCTCCGTGCGCAGGAGAGGGTGTATGTGTCTACAGACAAAGAACTTTATCTGGCCGGGGAGAGTATATGGTGTTCCGTATTTTGTATTGATGAATCAACAGGCAAGTATTCGCAGTTCAGCAGCGTGGCATATCTTGAGTTCCATTCAAAAAGGGGGATGGAAGCCCTGATAAAGGTGGCTATGGCTGATGGACGCGGGTGCGGAAGACTGCAGGTCCCGTTCAGTTTTGCGACAGGAAACTGTACCATTGTTGCGTATACGTCCAAAGATGGCGGTGATTCAAAAGGGGAATTCAACGGCAAGACGGTTACGGTGTTCAATACCCTTTCGTCAGACAAGGTGAAGGATGGTGTTGAGGTAGTGGAGAAGGGAGAACCGGTAATGGCTCCGGAACACAAACCGATAGAGGATAGTGGTGCCATTTCAATTGAAGTGGGTGAACAGGGCAATGGCGCTGTTCCTGTAAAGATAAGGAATGCAGGAGGGGATGGGGCAAGCATGAGTGTTTCAGTATACCATATAGACGGTATTGAGGATATCATAGGCAAGAGAGGATATGACAATACATCGCTGCTGGAGCGTAAGGGCGATTTTGAAGTTACCGGTATTGAGGAGTATGCGGGGGAGATGATAAGGACAAGGGTGTTCCGGGACGGCAAGCCCCTCCGGGGAAATGATGCAGAAGGGGTTTATATGTATATGTCGGCAATGGGCAATACTGATGATACATATATTGCCAATGTGGATTCATTGGGATATGCCACATATTATACCAACAACATATCGGGAAAAAGGGATTTGTTGTTTGATGTGGTTACAAATGTAAGGCAGACAGCCAAAATAGGGAGCGGAACGGGTTCCGGCAATGGTTTCAGGGTGGAGAAAGTTGAGGGGGAATTCAAACATATTCCGGCAGAGATCCCGGTGCTCAAGATATCGGGAGAACTGGAAGAACCCCTCAAGAAAAGGAGTATGAGGATGCAGGTTGGGAGAAGGTTTGAACAGGATACCCTGTTTAATCTGATGCCTATGCGGAGCAATGACTTCTTTGGTGCCGTGGAACCTATAGTTTACAATTTGGACGATTATACCCGTTTCCCTCTGATGAAGGAGGTTATAAGTGAATATGTGAGCAACTTGAGGGTAAGGAAGGTGGAAGGTGAGGAGCGTCTGCTGGTGTTGTGGCAGGAGACGGAAGGGGCATATACAGTTTCCCGACAATATGCACTTGCCCTTCTTGACGGTGTACCTGTGAGGGACCACTCCAAAATTATAAATATGGATCCTCTGTTGGTAAAGCAGATAATAATTTATCCCAGAAGATATCTGCTGAATTATTTCATGTTCGACGGAATTGTCAAGTTCAATACCTACAAAGGGGATATGGGGGGAATGAAGCTGGGTGAAGATGTGAATATCCTCAGCCATGACGGGCCACAGTATCCGTTGGCCTTTATGGGAGACAGGATTCCCGGCAACGGAAGGTATCCCAACTACAACAGTACCATATACTGGAACCCTGTTGTGGATATGGACAAAGATGGCGTTTATGAGTTCAATTGCCCCCTTCCGGATTATAAAGGGAACTTCAGGATTGTAGTAGAGGGAATTGATGGAGCGGGCAATGGTATTTATAAGGAGGCAGTTGTGTCGTTTGAGTGATTTGTTGTACATTTGTGGGATAAACATCTGAGCAATGAAGAAGTATTTTCTTGTTATGTTGTGGGCGGTGTTTTCTGTCCACAATTTTTCTTTGTACTCTCAGCAAAAGTATGATTTTGCTGCAGAGGCCGGTATGGATGCCGCGGTGTACCGCGGGCCTGAAGCTGTAAAATATCCTTTCAGATATGAAGGTACCCCGTATGCCTATACGGAGAGTTTCCTCAGCGGCACTTTGGTGTATAATGGGGTGTCCTATAAAGGGCTGCTCCTTAACCTCAATGCCCATAGGGATGAGCTGCATCTGAAAATGCCTTTGTCGGGAATAATAATTGAACTTGACAGGAGACTTGTGGAGGAGTTTTCTTTTGGTGGAAGGAGTTATGTTGCCCTTATTGGTGACAGTGCTGTTGAGGGGTTGCAGGAGGGGTTTTACCAGATGCTCTACAAGGGGGAGGATGTGCTTGTGAAGAAGAATGGCAAGAGTTTCCATGAGAGGCTGCAGAGCGGCAGTTCCAAGGGTGTGTTCAGGTTTTTTGACCCTGCGGACAAGTATTATGTGGTTAAAGGGGGCAAGCCGGTGCAGGTTTCCAGGATGAAGGATTTTACCAGGGTTTATAAGGAGGAGAAGAAGGCCATTAAGGGGTTCATACGCAAGAACAAGATGCGGTTTTTGGATATGGATGACAAGGACCGCACTTTTATGGAAATAATGAATTTTGCAGACAACAATTAAGGAGGGAGATGGTATGAGAAAAGGTATATTGGTTCTGTTTTTGGCTATTGCCGCTTTTTCTGCGGCGGCACAGGAAAAGGTTGTCCACAGGAATATAGGGCTTGACTCGCTGATGGTGATTCTTCAGAAGAATACGGTGGAGAAGGTATATTACCAGAGTGATGAGTCGGCAAAGAATCTGGCGTTTACCGTAGACCAGGGTCGTGCGGGATATGTGGATCAGATGAAGAAGGACCTTGAGGATAACGGCTATAAGATCCTTCCCCTGAGAGGTTATCTTTTTGTCCTTAAGGGTGTAGGGCTAGCCCAGGAACTTCCTTGGGATTATTTTGCAGTTGCAAAGAAACAGGAGAAGGCTCCGGTTTCACAGGATTATATTGATGCTTTGGCCGGCAGTGCCAATGTGGCTACATCACAGAACAAGACTTACCAGATAGGTGACAGGGGCAGTGAAAGCGCTTCCGGAAAGGCTTATTTGAGCGGCTATGTGAGGGATGCGGTAACAGGTGAGCCGGTTGTGGGTGTTTCCCTTGTAGACAACACTACCAGATCTTATGCGCAGTCTGATGCCCACGGATTCTATAAAATTTTGCTTCCTGTGGGAAAGACGGTGCTGGATGTGAGCGGTTATTCCCTTGAGGATACCAAGGTGCACCTTCAGGTGTACGGCGAGGGTTCGCTTGATGTTGTAGTGAAGGAGAAAGTGTATGCCTTGTCGGGAGTGGTGGTCTCTGCAGAGAATGCCAATAAGGTGAGGACAAGCCAGATGGGTATTGAGAAGGTGAGGATGGACAGGGTGAAGAATGTCCCTATGGTGTTTGGTGAGTCCGATGTGGTTAAGATTATCCTTACCCTTCCGGGAGTGAAATCGGTTGGAGAGGCTTCCAGCGGATTCAACGTGAGGGGCGGCGCAACAGACCAGAATCTTGTACTGTTCAACGGGGGTACGGTGTATAACCCGTCCCATCTGTTTGGAGTGTTTTCCGGTTTTAATCCCGACATTGTAAGCGATATTGAACTTTACAAGAGTTCCATCCCTGTGGAGTACGGCGGAAGGATCTCGTCTGTGCTGGATGTGAACAGCAGGGAGGGTAACAACAAGAAGCTTACAGGATCATTGGGTGTTGGTCTCCTTACTGCCAAAGGCCATATAGAGGGTCCTATAGGCAAAAAGACAACTTTCATTGCCGGAGCAAGGGCAACATACTCAGACTGGCTCCTTTCAATGTTGCCTGAGGACAGCGAATATAACGACGGCTCCGCTTCGTTCTATGATGTTACTGCCGGAATTACCCATAAGTTCAACGAAAAGAATTCAATTCACATTAACGGTTATTGGTCTGTGGATGATTTCAGGTTCAGTGCCGACACTTCATACAACTATACCAATGCAAACGGTTCGCTCAAGTGGAAGAGCAATTTTGGGGAGAAGACCTCTATGGAGCTCACAGCCGGTTATGACCATTATGATTATGCTACCATAGACAAATTCAATCCTGTGGAGGCGTACGAGATGTCATTCAAAATTGAGCAGATGTTCGGTAAACTCAAGTTCAAGTCGCTGTTGAGCGAGAAGCATACCCTTACATACGGAGCGGATGCCATCTCCTATGACCTGGCACCTGGAAGTTATCTTCCGTACGGTGGGGAATCCCTTGTTGTTCCCGACATCATTCCAAACGAAACGGGGATTGAGGGGGCGGCATACCTGAGCGACAGCTGGAGCATATCGGACAGGGTGTCACTGGATTTTGGCGTGAGGTATTCAATGTTCGATTCTGATGAGATGTACCACGGACCCGAGTACAGGTTGTCGGGAAGAGTGATGCTTTCAGACAAGGTCTCGTTCAAGGCGGGTATAAACTCAATGAGGCAGTATATACATATGCTCTCAAATTCCATTTCGGTTTCCCCTACGGATATATGGAAATTGAGCGACAAGAAGATAAAACCGCAGGAGGGATGGCAGGTTGCGGGAGGATTCTACGCTTCTCTGTTCAACAATAAGGTTGAGGCTTCCATTGAGGGTTATTACAAGGAGATGGACAATTATCTCGACTACAAGAGCGGTGCGGTTATAATAATGAACAAGAATATTGCAGACGATGTGATCATTACCCAGGGCAGGGCGTATGGTGCTGAGCTCATGCTCAAGAAATCTGTAGGTAAGCTTAACGGATGGCTTTCATATACCTATTCAAAGACCCAGTTGAGGGAGAGGGATGAAAGGGGCGTGAATGCAATAAACGGCGGCCAGTGGTATGATGCATCATACGATAAGCCGCACGATGCCAAACTTGTTGCCAACTACAAGTTTACCCATAGGGTGAGCATATCCGCAAATGCCGACTACTCTACCGGACGCCCTATAACAGTACCGGTTGCCAGATATGAGTATGGCGGGGGATACAGGCTTTACTACTCCGACAGGAACTCGTACAGGATTCCGGATTATATGAGGATAGATGCGGCCCTCAATATTGAGCCTACCCACAAATTGGGCGCATTTACCCATTTTTCATTCTCAATAGGAGTCTATAATGTTACCGGAAGGAAAAATGTGTACTCGGTATATTTTGATACGGATGCAGAGGGGCAGATCCAGGGACACAAGCTCTGCATTTTTGGAGCTCCAATCCCGTATGTGAACTTCAATTTCAAATTTTAAAGTGGGAGGACAATGACAATGGAAAAAAGATATTTGAAAATTATTGTTTACCTCTTCATTGCATTGGCAATGGGTGGTTGTGTATATGATTTTACTCCCGACAGCAAGGATCTGCAGGGGCTCGACAAACCTCTGCTGGTGATAGAGGGAGACATTATTGTGGGAGGAACCACTATTGTGAAACTCGGGTGCAGCGAGTCTGTGCTCAGCGGCATTGAAAACGGGGATATAGAGTTTATGGGTGCAAGTGTATGGGTTGAGAGTGAAAGTGGTGAGACCATATATGGGGATCCCGCGGGAGATTTTGACAATCTGGCTTCATCATCATCCGATTTCAGCACTTTTGTGATAGATACGGAGAATCTTTCCCTTGACGGAAGATACAGGTTGTGTGTTTCGGTACCTGGAAGGGGCGAGTACCGTTCTGCATTCAAGAGTGTTTCAATCTCTCCCCAGATAGACAGCATTTCCTACAGTTTTGCAGAAGATGGGAATGGGGTGCAGTTTGAGGTATCTACCCACAATGATTCAGACGAACCTCTATATTGCAGATGGTCGTTCACGGAGGATTGGGAGAGCAATGCACACTTCATATCCAGATTGAAGGCTTACAGGGATATTGAGGACAACTCAATAAAATATGAGGAGAGGGATGAGCAGGAGAGTGAAAAGATGTCAAGATGCTACAGCAAATCTGTCTCAAAGGACATTTATATTGCAGGTACGGAGAAACTGTCGCAGAATATAATTAACAGGGCAAGGCTCAATACTGTAGTGGCAAACGACAGGCGCGTATCCTCCCTTTATGCCATAAATGTAACCCAGACAGCAATGGACAAGGAGGCATTCAAATATTGGGAGGGGGTCAAGGCCAGCATCAGCGGTACCGGCGGCCTTTTTGCCCCAATGCCCAATGAGGTGAGGGGTAACATAAAGAATGATACTTATCCCGACGAAAATGTACTTGGCTACATAAATGTGTCAACTGCTACACATATGAGGAGATTTGTATATGCCATTGAACTGCACATGTTCAAGATGACCTGCAATGAAACGGCATACCCCGATTCTGTGTGGATGGAACTGTATATAAGGGGGGATGTCCCAATCAGATATGGAGAGACGGACAAAGGGACTGTAAACAAGAACGAAGTGTACTGGACAAGTGCCGCTTGTGGAGACTGCACAACATTCTCCAACAGTACAAGGCCTGATTACTGGCCGCATGAGAGATAATTTTACTAACTATCGGGAAATAATTATGAAAAAATACATATCAATTGCAATTTCTCTGATCCTTGCTGCAACTTTCAGTATTGCCAACGCACAGGAGAGGGTATATGTGTCAACAGACAAGGAATGTTATCTTGCCGGTGAACCTTTGTGGTTCTCTGTTTATTGTATGGAGGGGTCCGGCTTGAGCAATATGAGTAAGGTGGCATATCTGGAGTTGCATAACGGTGAGCAGGTGTTGTCAACGGTAAAGGTGGCCCTTAAGGAGGGGCGCGGTTGCGGCAGGTTCCAGATTCCTTTCAGTGTTCCAACCGGAAACTGTTCCATTGTGGCATACACAAAAGCAGATGGAGGTGATTCAACAGATGAATTCAACGGCAAGGTAGTGACCATTTTCAACACGCTTTCGAGTGCAAGGGCTGCAGAAGGCGTTGAGGTAGTTCCGTCTGAGGCCCCTGTGAGGGGTGACGGAATGCCGGGTGCAGGAAGCAATGTGTTGAGCGTGGATGTCCGTGAAGATGATGCTTCGGTAGAGGGTGCATTCCCTGTTTCCATAAGGAACCTTTCAGACAAGGATATGAAGTTCTCCGTGTCGGTATACCATTTTGACGAACTCAATTCGCTTGTAGGGGAGTGGGGGTACAACCGGACCTCTCTGGTGGAGCGTAAAGGCAATTTTGCAAAAGGCAATGGCGTTGATTATGCCGGTGAGGTAATAAAGGTGAAGGTTACCCCAAAAGGGAATGTGGAAGAGGGAATGAAGGACAAGCTTGTGTATATGTCTGCTTTGGGCAATACTGATGACATATATGTGGCGGCAGCGGATGAAAACGGATATGTCACTTATTATACGAACAATATCTATGGAGCCAGGGACCTTGTATTTGAGGTCGTGGG
>JAFOER010000075.1 GCA_017380095.1 Bacteroidales bacterium | reverse complement strand
TCGCGGATAAAAGAAAGGAACGAGAAGTTCTTCATCCACTCATAGTTGTTTACAAGCACTGCCGCATTCTCCTTGTCAGAGTCAAAATCAAGGAAAATTGAAAGCTGCTTCTTGATGGCCTCTATATTGTGTGCAAGGGTCTCCTCATCCAAAAGGTTTCTCTCAGCGCTCTTCATTGAAGGGTCGCCGATCATACCTGTAGCACCACCTATAAGTGCGTATGGCTTGTGTCCGCAATTCTGGAAATGTTTGAGCATCATAATGCTCACAAGGTGTCCGATGTGCAATGAATCTGCAGTAGGGTCAATACCCACATATGCAGCAGTGCACTCTTTCATCAACTGCTCCTCTGTACCCGGCATCATGGTATGGATCATACCTCTCCAGGTAAGCTCTTCAACAAAATTCTTCATCTGTTATATATTTTTAATGTTCAATATTTTCTTCCCGACAAGTCCTTTAAAGACCTACAAACTGCAAAGTTAACATTTTTACTTGAAAAGGTTGTATTTCTTTCCCTTGTTATATAGAGTTTGTCTGGTAATGCCAAGTTGCGCTGCCGCCAAAGTTACATTTCCTTTATGTTTTTCAAGGGCACTTTCCATCATTTTCCTCTCCATCTCTTCCAATGTCCCTGCGGCATCCCCTTTCCCGTTTTTCAGAGCCAGCGAGAGCTTCCTCATCTTGTGTGCGTTCCTTAGCGTTACGGTAAGCTTTTCGTTGTTCCATGGCTTGGAGACAAAATCAAAGGCTCCTGCATCAGCCGCCTGGAGGCCAAAAGGGTTTTGGGAGAAATTGGTAAAGACCACTATCTGTATGTCCCTCCCCAGTGCACAAATTTCCTTTATGAAATCCAGATGCTCCTTTTGCTCGGACGGGAGGTTTGCACCGGTATCCAGAACAATGATCCCAACCTCCTTTTCCTGCAGGATTTTAGTGATGTTTTCATGGTCGCATTCTGTAATTACCTCTTCAAATTCCTTTTGGACAAGCAATGTGAGAGCGGTGAGAAATCCTCTGTTTTTTTCACAAATAAGGACGGTTTCGTTTATTTTCATATCTGGTACCCTTGTAAAATCCTGTAAAACTAAAAGTTAGTGCAAATGTAAAAATATTTTACATATATACAAAATAGTGTTAAAATATTTTACATATACCCTTTCTTACTGGAGTGAGGGATCCAACGGCAGGAGCATTTATGGTATTTTGCAAAATAATGCTATTTTTGTGTTCATATAAATAAATACGATTATGAGAACTAGACTTTCAAGATTTTTTGCTGTTGCCCTCCTTCTGTTTTTTGTGGTGCCGGCGTTTGCCCAGCTTCCGCAGAAACTTGCACAGTTCAGCAATGTAAGCGGCATTCAGGAATTGAAGATTTCAGACAGGATGGAAAATCCTTTCAAGGAGAAATATGTGATGTTCTTTGAGCAGCCAATTGACCACAGCAACCCTTCTAAAGGCACCTTCAAGCAGAGGGTGATTGTTGCAGTTGCAGATTATGATGCTCCAACGGTAATCATTACCGAGGGCTATGGTGCCGCATATGGCCTCAACCCAAGATACAGGGAGGAGGTCTCTAAACTTTTCAATACCAATATGGTGCTTGTTGAGCACAGGTATTTCCTTGAGTCGGTACCATTCATGCAGGATGATACAACCATTACTCCGGAGACTTTGGACTGGAGTTATATGACTGCAGTAAATGAGGCTGCAGATTTGCACAATGTGAACCAGACCTTGAGAAAAGTGTTTAACGGTAAATGGATTGCTACAGGTATAAGCAAGGGGGGCCAGACAGCAATGTTCTATACAGCTTATTATCCCCAGGACCTTGATGTCTCTGTCCCATATGTAGGACCGGTTTGTAAAGGTGTTGAGGACGGACGTCATGAGCCTTTCCTTGCAGAATATGCAGGCACTCCACAGGACAGGGAAATTTTGAGGAATTTCCAGATGGAGTTCCTCAAGAGAAGGGCAACCATCAAGCCTATGTTTGAGAAACTTTCGCTGGAGCAGAAGCTTACATACAAGATTGATATGGATGCAGTATATGACTATTGTGTACTTGAGTTTCCGTTTGCTTTCTGGCAGTGGGGAATGAAGACCTCCACAGTTCCGGATCCAAAGAGTGCATCTGATGAGCAGATGTTCAATTTCCTTGTGCGTGTAAGCGGCCCGGACTATTTTGCCGAGGGTGGCGATTCTGCACCGTTCTTTGTTCAGGCAGCAAAGGAGTTGGGTTACTACGGTTATGATACCAAACCTTTTAAGGGGCTGCTCACCATAAAGGATGCAGAGGGTTATCTGAACAGACTGTTTGTGCCTCAGAGCCAGACATTCAAATTTGACAAATATCTGTATAAGAAGCTTGTGAAGTTCCTTGCAAAAACTGATTCAAAGATGATGTTCATCTATGGCCAGTTCGATCCTTGGAGTGCAGTTATGCCGGTAGCTCCTGTCAAAAATGAGGAGCTTAAGAAAAAAGGTAAGGGAAGGGAGACAATGAAACTTTACATTGAGCCTAATGGTAGCCATAGGGCAAGAATTTCCACTTTGCCGGATCCAATGAAGGAGGAGGCTATTGCTACCCTTAAAGAGTGGCTGGAGTTGTAATATGGAATTCAGGGAGATTACTATACAGGATAGGGATTGGATGCGTCAGTTGCTCGGTTATTCAGATAACCGGGCAGCTGATTTCAATTTTACCGTACTGTACATATGGAAGGATATAGTGCATTCAAAGGTTTGCAGGATTGGTGACTATTTCGTGGTGAGGTCCTTCCCAAAGGGAGCTTCTGCGCCAATGTATCTGTTTCCGTCGGGAAGAGGGACACAGGAGGAACTTAAGGAGGTTCTGGAGTCATGTATGGAGGATGCCCACCAGGGCGGATACCCTTTTTGCATGGAGTATGTGCAGAACGGGCAGAAGGATATCCTGGAGACTTTCTTCCCCGACAGATTCTCTTTTGAACCGCAGCGCAGCTACTATGACTACATATATTCTGCGGAGGACCTTACATTCTTCAGGGGGAAGAAGTTCCAGAGCAAGAGGAATTTTGTCTCGAGGTTCAAAAGGCAGGAGGGGTGGAGCTACGAGCCTCTTGGGGAGAATAACCTGAAGGAGTGTGCGGCAATGAGCATAAGCTGGTGTGCCAGATACGGATGCGGAAAGGATCCTTCCATGGCAAGCGAATCCTGCTCTGTGAAGAATGCCCTGCAGAATTTCCATCAGTTGGGGCTTATGGGTGGGCTGTTGAGGCTAAATGGAGAAGTGGTGGCTTTTACAGTTGCGGAAAAGACAAATTCAGATACGCTTCTTGTGCATGTGGAGAAAGCTTATGCCGACATACCGGGTGCTTATCCTGCAATTGCAAACGAGTTTCTGAGGAATTCCATTGTTGTTGACGCACAGACCGGTGAGCTCTCTGTGAAATATATCAATAGGGAGGATGATGCCGGAGATCTTGGACTGCGTGAGGCAAAAATGCAATATCATCCACTCTTTTTGCTTGAAAAATATACAGTTAAAGAAAAATGACTATATTTGCATTCTAAACCAATACATTTAAAAATTTGGAACCTCCCAGTAGCACTGCAATAGAACTTCTGGTTCTGTCATCTTCAATAATAGGCCTGTTGATGTGTTCGGCCCTCATTTCGGGAAGCGAAGCTGCATTCTTTTCGCTTACTCCCGGCCAGAGGGATGCGCTCAAGCAGGAGGGGGATTCCAGAGGAGAAAAGGTGTTGGAGCTTCTTTCCAACCCCGATTACCTTTTGGGTATAATTCTGCAGGCCAACAATATTGTAAACATTCTTATTGTACTCCTTTCAACAATGTTGATGGGGCACCTGTTTGATTTCTCCAGTTTTCCGGTAGTGGAATTTCTGGTGAATACCATCTGTGTAACATTCCTTTTGCTTCTTTTTGGTGAGATCCTCCCAAAAATCATTGCTACCCATTATCCGGTGCAGTTTGCCAAGATGATGGCAACACCTCTTGCGCTTATGTATCCGGTGGCAAGGCCTTTCAATTTCCTTATGAAAAAGCTCACTTCAAAAATTTCCGACAACCTTGAGTCCAAAGGTGAGGTTACGCTTGAGGAGCTTTCTGAGGCGGTAGATATTGCTACCCCTTCTACCAGCCAGGAGAAGAAGATACTCAAGGGAATTGTGAAGCTCCCTACCACAAGTGTGGAGAAAATCATGAAGCCGAGGGTGGATGTGGTTGCCATTGACATTGATGCAACAAATGAGGATGTGATAAAGCTTGCAAATGAATGCGGATTCTCACGTCTTCCTGTATATCAGGAGGATCTGGATGATATTAAAGGTTTTCTCTATATAAAGGACATGCTCCCTTACCTGGTGGACAAGTCGGGGGAGTTCAACTGGAAAGACCACATCAGGGAGGCATATTATGTTCCGGAGAGCAAAAAGATAAATGACCTTCTTGAGGAGTTCCGCCAGAAGAAGATGCACCTGGCCGTGGTAGTTGACGAGTATGGCGGTACAGACGGCATTGTAACCCTTGAGGACATTCTTGAGGAGATTGTGGGCGAGATTGTGGATGAGAGTGATTTTGAGGAACTTGATGAACTAAACAGAAAATAATAAAGAAAAGATATATGGGACTGTATTTAAGAAAGGAACTTAAAAATGGTGCAGAGATTTCCGTGTGGGAAGTCACGGAATCTGAAGAAGAACTGCTGAAAATAATTTCAATTCCAAATGAGGAGCTTGAGGATCTCCACTACATTAAAAGTGAGGCCAGACGCAGGGAGAAACTTGCGGTAAGGGCGCTTTTGAACACTGTTTTTGAGGATAAGGTTTATATCGGACACCATGATAACGGTGCCCCTTTCATCCAGAATGACCTTACCCACATAAGCATTACCCATACAAACAGGTTTGTTGCCATCATCACACACCCTACAGAAGAGGTGGGAATAGATATAGAGAGCATAGAGCGTGATTTTTCTGCCGTTGAGAAGAAAGCCCTTTCTGAGGATGAGAAGGATGACCTTCAGGACAAGAACCGCAACCTGCAGCTTGCAATCTACTGGTGTGCAAAAGAGGCTATCTACAAACGTATGAGCCAGCACGGTGTGGATTTCGCAAAACAGATGGAGGTAGACAAGTTCAATCCCAAGGAGGAGGGTGACATTGAGGCAACCTTCATCAACAAGGACGGTTCTGAGGAGGAGTTTGAGCTTGAGTATGAGGTATTTGACAATCACGTAATGGTTTGGCTTGTAGGATAATCATGAAAAAGATATTTGCACTGTTGTTTTTGTTGTGCGCCACCCTTGTGGCAAATGCACAGATAAATGAACTTCCACGTACAACACCGGAGGAGCAGGGAGTCCCTTCCAAAGCGCTTGTGGAACTTTTTGATTCATTGCATTTCATGCCGGGTACAGACATCCACAGCATGATTGTAATGCGCCACGGCAAGGTGGTTGGAGAGTTCTATCCGGCACCATTTGCTGCGGAATACCAGCACACACAGTACTCGAGTTCCAAAACCCTTGTATCCATTGCGGTGGGTATTGCAATTGACGAGAACCGTCTCCGCCTTACAGACAGGGTTGCCGTTTTCTTCCCGGAGTATCTTCCCGACAGCATCTCAGCAAATCTTGCTAAGATGACATTGGAGGACCTCCTTACAATGCAGTCGGGAATAAAACCCGATTGGGCAATGCGCAGCAAGGGAACAGAGTGGATAAGGACATTCCTTTCAAAAGATGTGAAAAATGTACCGGGAGAGGTGTTTGCATACGACTCCATGGTTACTTATATGATTTCTGCAATTGTGCAGAAGGCTACCGGCAAAACTGTACTTGAGTATCTTAAGGAGAAGCTTTTTGCTCCAATGAACATTACTAAAGTGAATTGGGAGACCAGCCCTGAGGGTGTAAATACCGGCGGATGGGGACTCCATATCCAGAGCGAGTCTTTGGCAAAGGTGGGCCAGATGTGGCTCGACAATGGCGTTTGGGACGGCAAACAGCTTGTTTCAAAGGAGTGGATAAGCCAGATGAGCTCAAAACATGCAAACGGTGGAGATTACGGTTATGGCTATCAGGTTTGGATGTGCAAATATCCGGGTGCTGTGAGGGCTGACGGAGCTCTTGGGCAGTATGTTATAGTTGTTCCGGAGAAAGATGTGGTGATAGTCCTTACAGAGGCGTCATTTACCAACGGCAAGCCGCAGAGAGGGCTTATCTGGGACAAGTTCCTTCCACAGTTGGCAGACGGCCCGCTTCCTGCAAGCAAGGATTATGAACTGTTGAAGAAGAAGCAGGCATCGTATACACTTGAGATTCCGTCGGGAAAAGAGAAATCTTCTGTGATGAAGAAACTTGCGGGCAAGAAGATTTCTGTACCAAAGAACAAATATGGCTGGAAAGAAGTTGTATTTGAGCAGGGAGCCGACAAACAGCTCCTTATGCATCTGACAAAGACAGACGGCACTACATACACACAGCCAATGGGCTATAAAAAATGGGCAACATGTGAAATTGCCGGACTTCCTCCATATTCCATCAATCCAATTGACTGGCACCGTGGCCTTGAGGGGCCGTTCTATGGTGCGGCTGCATACGGATGGGAGAAGAATCTCCTTAATGCCAATATCCATTATGTGAACTGGGTGTCTTCCCTTTATACAACCTGGGAGATTAGGGAGGGTGAGATTATCCTTTCCATCTCAAACAACTATGTAAAGAATAAGGTTGAGAAATTTACATGTACAATTGAGTAGCTGAAACAGTCAGAATATCTGCCTGCTTAAAATAAAAATAGAGGTTGCCGTTGGACAACCTCTATTTTTTTGCTTTATATTACGGATATACTACATCATGCCGCCCATGCCGCCGCCCATCTGAGGCATTGCCATTGGAGTCTCCTCTTTGGCGTCTGCAATTACGCACTCAGTTGTAAGGAACATTCCTGCTACTGATGCTGCGTTCTCAAGTGCTACACGGCTAACTTTGGTAGGGTCAATGACACCTGCGGTAAGAAGGTTCTCGTAAACCTCTGTACGAGCATTGTAACCGAAGTCTGCCTCACCCTCTTTAATTTTCTGGATAACTACGCTACCCTCAACACCGGCATTCTCGCAGATGGTCCTTAGTGGAGCCTCAATAGCACGTGCGATGATGTTGATACCGGTCTGCTCATCCTCATTGTCCGCTTTAACGGCTTTAAGGCAGTCAATAGCTCTGATGTATGCTACACCACCACCTGCTACGATACCCTCCTCAACAGCTGCTCTTGTAGCGTTAAGGGCATCCTCAACTCTGTCTTTCTTCTCCTTAAGCTCAACCTCAGAAGCTGCACCAACGTAAAGGACTGCAACACCGCCTGCCAATTTAGCAAGACGCTCTTTAAGTTTCTCGCGGTCGTAGTCGCTGGTTGTGGTCTCAATCTGTTTCTTTATCTGTGCAACTCTGTCTGCAATTGCCTCTTTGTCACCTGCACCGTTAACGATGGTAGTGTTCTCTTTGTCAACTGAAACTTTCTCTGCAGTACCAAGCATTGCAATGTTGCAGTTCTCCAAAGTAAAGCCTCTCTCCTCTGAAACTACAGTTGCACCGGTAAGGGTTGCGATATCCTGCAACATCTCTTTTCTTCTGTCACCAAAGCCGGGAGCCTTTACAGCTGCCACTTTGATAGTACCTCTCAATCTGTTTACAACAAGTGTTGTAAGAGCCTCACCGTCTACATCCTCTGCAATGATAAGCAATGATTTGCCCTCTCTTGCAATTGGCTCAAGAACAGGAAGAAGATCTTTCATTGAAGAGATTTTCTTATCAGTTACAAGAATGTATGGCTGCTCAAGAACTGCCTCCATCTTGTCCGGATTGGTCATGAAGTAAGGTGAGATGTATCCTCTGTCAAACTGCATACCCTCAACAACTTTAACCTCAGTTGCAGTACCTTTTGCCTCCTCAACGGTAATAACACCCTCTTTCTTCACTTTGCTCATTGCGTCAGCAATAAGTTTGCCTATGAAAGCGTCGTTGTTTGCTGAGATTGTACCTACCTGCTCAACTTTTGAGTAGTCCTCTCCAACCTCTGTGCTCTGTGCCTTGAGGTTCTCAACTACAGCGGCAACAGCTTTGTCGATACCGCGTTTAAGATCCATAGGGTTTGCACCTGCGGTAACGTTTTTCAAACCTACATTGATGATAGCCTGAGCAAGAACTGTAGCGGTAGTTGTACCGTCACCGGCCTGGTCGTTGGTTTTTGAAGCAACCTCCTTAACCATCTGTGCACCCATGTTCTGGAATCTGTCCTCAAGCTCAATCTCTTTAGCAACAGTTACACCGTCTTTTGTAATGTGGGGAGCACCGAACTTTTTGTCAATTACTACATTTCTTCCTTTAGGACCCAATGTTACCTTAACGGCATTTGCCAATGCATCTGCACCCTCTCTCATAAGGTTGCGTGCATCCATATTGAATTTTATCTCTTTAGCCATAATTTTCTGCTTTATAATTTAACAGTCAAATGATTAGATAGTTGCCAAAATATCGCTCTGGCGCATGATGATATATGATTTTCCGTCCGCGTGAACCTCAGTACCGGCATATTTGCCATAAAGTACGGTGTCGCCAACTTTAACCTCCATAGGCTCATCCTTTTTGCCAGGACCAACTGCCAAAACTTTACCCTCCTGTGGTTTCTCTTTTGCATTGTCGGGAATAAACAATCCGCTTGCTGTTTTGGTTTCAGCCTCTTTAGGCTCTACCAATACTCTGTCTGCTAATGGTTTAATGTTCAT